>PMIZ01000507.1 GCA_003157225.1 Actinomycetota bacterium
ACAACATCTTCGAGATGACCGAGGCCCAACGTGAAGCCGCCGGCATCGGCTCGCTGCCCGGGGACCTCAACGAGGCCACCAAGGAATTCGCGAAATCGAGCTTCGTGCGCGAGGCTCTCGGCGATCACGTCTGTGACTACCTCATTCGGAACAAAGTGGCCGAGTGGGACGAGTACAAGACCCTGATCACCCCGTACGAGATCCAGCGCTATCTTCCTATCCTTTAGGAAGGGCGCAGACCGTTGAGGAATGACGCTTTGACGCCGGGACGCGATCGACGCGGGCAAGCCGAGGACGCAGGGAGCGTTCGTGGCATCGCCACGCGCGCGACTGAGGACGAAGGATGGCTCCGTCTAGTGCGGACGCGGCGGCCAAGCTTTCATTCCGAAACGATATAGGACTGACAGCCACCCTGCTGTGCCCCCGGCGGCCAATCGGCCGCCGGGGGCTTCTTTCTGCGCGATCCGGACACATCAGGCGATAGGGACTGCCCTTCCTCGGGTATAGCCCTCTGAGTGGGAAAGGCGTCCAGTCTGTCAAAGGAAGGGGGACTTCGGTGCTCAATTTGATGAAGCAACTGCTAGCGGTCGATCCGGGCCAGGAGAGTACCAACTTCGGGAATGTGGAGCTTTTGCTCGATTTCATCCGGGAGCACAACCTCTATCCGCAAGTCCTCAGTATGCAAGAGGGCATCAACGAGCCGGAGTGCGTCGCGAATGGCGTGCAGCTTCTCCAGTTCGGCGCTAACAACTACCTAAGCCTGTCCGAACATCCAGAGGTGAAAGCCGCGGCCATACGGGCGATCGAGAAGTACGGCATAGGTCCGGGAGGGTCGCGGCTCCTGAGCGGTACCGTCACGATCACCGAGGAGGTAGAGCGCCGCATCGCCCGGCTCACGGGCATGGAGGACTGTCTTACCTTTCCCACGGGCTACATGGCCAATGTCACGGTGTTTCAGGCTGTGATGAATCCCTTTGTCGGGCGGCTCCCCTATCAGAAGGCAGACGGAGCCATCTTCGTTGACGCCTATGCGCACGGTTCGATCATGGATGGCTGTGATCTGTCCCAGGTGCGTGTGGTCAAGTTCAAGCACAACGATCTGGACGACCTCAGGAGCAAGCTGGACGAGCATGAAGCCGCCTCCAACAAGCTCATCGTGACCGAAGGGGTCTACTGTCACGAAGGCGAGATCATCGACATCCCAGCTTATGTTGAGATCGCGCGCGCCCACAGAGCCAAGCTCATGGTGGACGACGCCCACGCGATCGGTGTCATCGGCTCGCGAGGCGGTGGGTCTCCCGACTACCACGGCTGCGCAGAGGGAATCGACATCCTCATGGGTTGCATGGACAAGGCCATGGGCGGCACCGGCGGTTACTTGTGCGGGAGCAAGCCCCTAATAGACTTTCTACGTATCGCGGCCATTTCTAGCGTGCTTTCGTCGGCGCTTCCGTGCGCCATGGCGGGAGCGGTGATAGCTGCCATCGACCTGATTGAGAACGGGCAGGAGCTAAGAGAGGGTCTTCGGGACAAGTCGCGCTATCTCAAGCGCGGGTTGCGTGAAGCCGGCCTAGCGGTCCTCGGCAGCGACGACCTGCCCTCGGTGCCGGTGTTGATCGGGCCCGAAGGTCTCGGCGTGGCGTTTGCGAACCGGCTGATGGACAGGGGCATCTTCTGCCCGCTCTTCCGGTGGCCCGCGATGCCGTTTGGACAGTCCCGGCTGCGCGCGAGCCTAATGGCACGACATGAACAAAGCCACCTGGACAGACTGATAGAGAGCTGCGGCGAGGTCGGCCGCGAGCTGGGACTGGTCGGGCGCTAACGGCGGCAGGGGCTTCATTCTGAAACGAGTTCTAAGACAGGGCCGCGCGGACTGCAGCCAGCAGGGCATCCATCGTGAAGGGCTTCTCCAGGAGGGGTACGTCAGATAGGCGTAGGAGTTCATCCAGCTTGTCCTGAGCATAGCCGGAGATGTACAGCACTCGGAGCTCGGGGTGCGCTTCCCGAAGGCGGCCAACGAATTCGGGGCCGCTGGTGATCGGCATCACCACGTCTGTGACCAAGAGATCGGGCGGTCCATGTCGTTCGATGATCTTCATCGCGGCTTCGGCGCCGTCAGCCTCGCGCACCTGAAAGCCGTGGCTTCGCAGTGCCCTGGTGACAAGGCTGCGCACTGCTTCTTCATCCTCCACGACAAGGAGCGTCTCGGAGCCGTCGACGCGCTCCACCGGCGCCGGAGCGACGGTCCCCTCCTCCTCGATCTCACCGTTCAGTCGCGGAAGGAGAACTCGGAAAGTGGTGCCTTGGCCAACGGCGGACTGTACGATCACCCGCCCGCCGCTCTGGCCCACAACGCCGTAGACAGTGGCCAAGCCCAGCCCCGTGCCTCCTTCACCTTTGGTGGTGAAGAAGGGCTCGAACAGGTGCGGAATGATGTCTTCCGCGATGCCGCCCCCAGTGTCCGAGACGCTTAGCACCACATACGAGCCGGACGGCACTCCCTCGTAAGGCCCGGTCGGGTGCGAGTCAATCTCAACGTTTGCAGTTCCGACGACCACAGAGCCACCTTGCGGCATGGCATCGCGGGCGTTGACTACGAGGTTCATGCACACTTGCTCGATCTGCCCGGGGTCCGCTCTCACCGTACCCAAGTCGGGCGCTAGATCCGTGGAGAACTCTATCCGCTCGCCGAGGAGGCGAACAAACATCTCCTGGGTCGACCGGACGACTGTGTTGAGGCTGATGACCCGCGGTTTGAGCACCTGCTTGCGCGAGAAGGCGAGCAACTGCCGAGTGAGGCCGACCGCACGGTCGACGGCTTGGCGGACCTCGTGCATGTGTTTGTGTGTCGGATCATCGTCCGCCAGCCCAGCCTGGACGAGTTCGGCGTACCCTCCGATGGCCGTGAGGAGATTGTTGAAGTCGTGAGCTATCCCTCCGGCCAGAAGCCCGATTGCCTCCATCTTGGAAGAGTGACCAAGCCGTTCCTCCATGCGCCTGCGGTCCGTGACGTCGAGCCAGGATCCGATCAGCTCGACCGGATTTCCCTCTTGGTCCTTCACCAACCTGGCCTCGTCGTGGATCCAGTGATAGGTCCCATCCTGGGATAGCAGTCGATACTCGTAGGAAGCGCGCCCCTTCGTCAGTATCTCCGCCCTGCTGGTCAGAAGGTCCACGTCCTCTGGATGCAGGTGCTCCGCCCAGAAGTCAGGGTTGCCCACCACCGACTCGGGTCGGTACCCTAGCTGAGATTCGAGATTGCCGCCCACAAAGCCGACCGAGAAGAGACCCCGTGGTTCACAGCTGTAGATGACAGCGGGACTTGAAGAGAGCAGATGCGCAAGGCGAGCTCGACCGCGCGAGAGCTCCTCATTGGCTGTTCTCAGTTCGGCCGTCCTGGCCTGCACGCGGCCATCGAGTTCACGGTGAGCCTCCTCCAGCGCCAATTCGGCCTTCCTGCGGTCGGTCGAATCACGAAGAACCAGGATGCTTCCGCGCACACGGTCGTGACTATCGCGAAGGGCGGAGACCCGACCATCGTAGAAGTGCCCCCCGTACTCGCACTCTCGTGGTTGATCGGCCAGCGTATCTTCCCGGTACTTGTGTGCGGCGAGAAGACCGGGGCAGTCTGCCATCACCTCGGTGACGGCCTTGCCGGCGACCGAGCCCATCTGTTTGCCGAGCAGCGTCTCCGCGGCGGGATTGAGATAGACGACCCGGTCTCCGGTGTCGGTCACAACGAGACTGTCACTCATGTGCCTTACGACGAACTCGCGGGCCGCCGGAGCGACATCGAGAAGATGGTATCGCGTGAAGCCCCAGTAGAGCGCCAGTCCTACCCAGGCGAACAAGGCGGGCGTTAGGTTCACCGGCTCTGATTTTGGCATGGTGAGCGTATAGAGTGCGTCCACCGTCAAGGGCACAAGCACCCCGGCAAGAAGCGCCGCGACTTGGCGTCGATATATTCCGGGTTCACGGATGAACAAGGAGGCCAACAGGATTATCCCGATCACAATCAAAGCGTAGCTGTACGCGGTGTCCACATACCACCATGGTCCAGGGCTCTCGTGAAGAACCATGTAGGATCCAACCGAGTTCAGGGTGAGACCCTTCCACACGAGGGTATGGTACTGGCTGGTCCAGACTAGGACCTGGGTCAGGGCAGGCAGAAACAGAAGGACACCGAGTGTATCGGGCGTCACCCACTTCTCGCGCCCGGTATATATGGCGGCGAAAGCAAACCAGGCAACGCCGAGCGTGTCTATTCCGATGAACGCCAGCTTGTGGAATGCCACGGCGTATTCCAGAGTGCCCGAAGCAAGCTGGAGGGCTGTGGTCCAAGCCCAGATGGCCCCGGCAATACTCACCAGGCCGAGGGCAAGAGAGCTCGATGAAGGGCGACGGCGCAAGGTGAAGACGCCCACTCCGAGCGATATCGCCCCGGTGGCTACCATGAGCGGGACATACGCGTTGAATTGCCAGATCATTCACTACATCCAAGCGGGCTGACTATGAGGGCCGGACAAGGGCAGAAGATGAAAGATGCAGGACATCGGCTCATCATCATGCACTACCCTGCACTTCGGCGTCTCAAATGGAATCCCTTGGTCGCCCCGCTCCTGTCGCCTTCCGGAAACTGCATAGGTCGCGCTGTCTAGCTGCCGCACGCCAGGACTACAGATACCCTGAATCCTCCGATTGACACTCATCGTGCGCCTGTGACATGCTCGTTGGTAGTCTGCCGCTGCCTGCCACGCAAGAGAGGTTTGCGCTATGTCCTTCATCCCTGAGACGCTTGTGTCCGGTTTCTTCCGCGGCTACTACCGGTACGCGGCGTTCCTCAATCGCCTGGTGCCAACCTCGGATATCGATGGACGACCGTTTCGAGTATTGCCTTCCGTCTGCAAGCCTCTGGGGAACGAACAGGTGCTTGTCGACCACATACCGTCCGGGAAGAACGTTCTGGAAGTAGGTTGCGGCTCCGGGATAATCACCCTCTACGCAGCCAAGAAGAGCAAGTACGTTACCGCCGTCGACATCAGCCCCGACGCGGTAGAAAACACCAGGATCAATCTGGCGGCTCAGGGCGTAGAGAATGTGGCGGTCTTCACCAGCAACTGCTTTGAATCAGTCTCGGGCGAATACGAGATTGTGATCTCCAATCCGCCGTGGATGGATCTCGAGCTCGACGATCCGAACAGGAAGTGGGCTTCGTCAAAGACACTGATTCCGAGTTTGTTCCGAGATTCGGGACGGTTCTTGGTCAACTGTGGCCTTCTCGCCATCTCTTGTCCGGCCGCCGCCAAAGACAAGCTTCTCGAGCTCGCCAAACAGAACGGATTCAGCCTAGTCTCCACACACCCCAGGAACAAGAACAAGAATCTTCGGGTGCGTCTTCTGACCCTCCTGTACCTTGAGGTCGGTTTTCATCCCCTCGTGTACGTGTTTCAAAAAGAGGCGACGGCAGGCGCGCGAGAATCTGGATCAACGGACTAGAGAAACAGGAGAACCACATGGACCATCGCCTCACCACTACCGCCCTCACCATCCCCGGCTACCGAATCGTCCACACGCTGGGAGTCGTCCGGGGCGTGACCGTGCGGGCCCGCTGGATCGGCAGCCAGATTGCCGCCGGGCTGCGCACTCTTGGGGGCGGGCAGATCCCCGAG
>PMIZ01000286.1 GCA_003157225.1 Actinomycetota bacterium
TCTTCGTCGACGACGCCTTCGTGCACCACTGCGTCCCTCGTGTAGCCCGACATGAAGATCACGCGAAGCCCGGGGAAGCGTTCGACGAGTGCTTCGGCCACCTGCCGGCCGTTGGAGCCTCCGGGTAGAACGACGTCGGTGAGCAGGAGGTCGGGGTGGTACGCCCCGTTCTCGAGGTTTCCGAGGTGAAGATGTCATCCAGGGACGCGTCCAGCAACTCCGTCTCGCTGCAGCCGAGAAGCTCGGCGGCGGCGCGATTGCTCATTTCCACGGCGCCCTCGGGAGAAGTCACGAGGACCGCCCCTTGCATCGTGGCTAGGATCTGGTCGGCGGCTACCGCCGGAGTCAGGTACACGATGCGGTGGCGTCTTTGCATCACGAGGATCACAGCCAGGAAGCCGAGCACGGCCAGGTATCCGAACGGATAGACCGGCACCCCGAAAGTGGCTAGAAAGTCCACCCCGACCACCGAAGCAACCGCGCCGGCGAGGCACGACAGAGCTATCCGCCGGCGAAAGACACTTCCTTTCGGGGTTTCGCGAAGCCTGGTCCGGAGCCCGCTGATGCCGAACACGAGCACGAGTGCGAAATAGCCCACCAAGTAGGGACCGGCAGGTCCGTACTTGGGGTAGAAGCCCCACCAATACCTCTGAACGCCGGCAACCAGATAGTGCGTCGTCAGGGAGGTGCCGACAGAGGCGAGCGCGACCACGATGGACGCCCAGACGAGTAGCTTGTCACGATGGTATCGGCGGAGTCCCACCGTGAAGTAGAGATAGATGGACACGGGCAAGAACGGCACCGCGATGTGTGCGACGCGAGCCCACAGGAGGGCGGTGGACGCGTCCACCGCCAGGTACATGATGCCGAAGCCCGCGAGCCAAACGGTGATGGCGGCGGTACCCGCGAAGACCGTGGCTCCGACCCGCGAGGCCCAGTCGCGCCGGAGCACCCATAGGCCCACCGCCAGGCTGCACAGCGCTGTGACGAGCGGCGGCAGGGCGAACCAGTTGAAAGCGTAGTTGCTCATTGCCCGATCATCATAACAAGGCGGGGCGAGGGCCCCGGGAAAGCGAAAACCGAGCAGCGCTTGAAGCCGCGAGCCGCGGGGTACGTTCAAGCCGAAAGGAACACCCGTGAGGAGGACCGAGATGGCTGAGGCGCCCTCAAGCGCCGAGAAGAGGCATCGCCGTCGCCTGCAGCTTGCGGGCGCGCTACTCGTCGTCGCCACGATGGCCTTCCCGTTCTCAGCGCTTGCCTGCGGTGGCAACGTGCCGGCGGTGACCTCGTCTCTGGTGATGTCCACGTCGAGTCGCTCTCCTACGGGCGCGGCGCCGTCCGGCAGCACCAACTCACTGCCGGGCTCCTCGTCGACCACCACCGGCGACGCGGGTGGAAGTACGGGCGGCGCAACCGCCGGCTGGCCCACCTATCACCACGATGCCGCTCGCTCCGCCGTCTCCTCCGACCAGGCCGCCCTTGGCCAGGTCAAGCAGACCTGGACCTCCGCGGAACTCGACGGCGCGCTCTACGCCCAGCCACTGGTGATAGGCGACACGGTGATCGCGGCCACCGAGTCCGACTCCGTCTATGCCCTCAACGCAACCTCGGGCGCCACGCTCTGGCGTGCCAACCTGGGCTCACCCGTTCCCGGCAGCGAACTGCCCTGCGGCAACATCGACCCGTCGGGGATCACCGGCACTCCCCTCGTTGACGTCGTCAGCGGCACCATCTACGTCGTTGCCTTTCTGCACGATGGGCCCCATCACGAGCTTTTCGCCCTCGATCTGGCGACCGGGACGGTGCGCTGGCACAAGACCGTCGACCCGCCCGGGCTTTCGCCCCTGGTCGAGCAGCAGCGTGGCGCTCTCACCATGGCAGGCGGGAAGTTGTATGTCGCCTTCGGCGGTCTCTACGGCGACTGCGGGCAGTACAGGGGGGCGGTGGTGTCGGTGTCGGCCGATGGTACCGGGGCGCTCGCCAGCTATGTGGTTCCCACGAGTCGCATGGCCGGGATATGGAACCCGGGTGGCGCCCTTGTCGATGCCCATGGCGACCTATGGGTGGTCACCGGCAACAGCGAATCACAGAGCAACTTCGACTACGGCGACTCGGTTATCCGCCTGTCGCCCGGCCTCAGGGTGCTCGACTACTTCGCACCCCAGGATTGGGCGAGGTTGAACGCCGGCGATCTCGACCTGTCCTCGCTCGATCCGGTCTTGCTGCCCGGTGGCCGCGTGCTGGCGGCGGGCAAGACGGGGACGGCCTACCTCCTCGACGCGGGCAACTTGGGCCACGTGGGCACGGCCATTGCCACGACCGGCATCGGCTCCAGCCCCTTCGGCACGGCTGCGGTCCTTGGGTTGCGGATCTTCGTACCCTGCACCGGCGCTCTAATAGCAGTGGACACCTCGGCGAACGCGCTTCGGGTAGCCTGGAAGGTGGACGGCGGCGCGGGGTCGCCGATCGTGGCGGCGGACCACGTCTGGTATCTGGGATACGATGGCATCCTGAGGGCCGTCGACCCTGCGAGCGGCGCGGTGGTATTCACGCTGCAGCTGACCACTCCTGTCTCGCGCTTCGTCACGCCCTCGGCGGCGAACGGCCGGCTCTTCGTCGCCAGCGGCCAGAAGATCACGGCTGTCAGTCTGCACTGAGCTCCCCACCACCTCCGCATCTTGCTCGCCCGGGCATCCAACCAGAATGGAGGGTGAACATGAGGGTCATCGATGTCGAGCACCATTTCGTGACCCCGCTCTACACGGAGACGCTACGCGCCAACAAGACCGCGCCGCGCGCCGAGGACGGCAAGGGCGTCGCCTATTTCGAGGACACCTGGGTGCCGACCCCACCGGCTGGGCCTGGCCGCAAACTGGCCGACATGGGCGAAGGGCGAATCAGGGAGATGGACGAAGCGGGGATCGATCTTGCCATGCTCTCCCTGACAGCTCCCGGCGTCGAGCCGTTCGAGCCCGCGGTCAGCACCAGGGTGGCCAGGGACGCGAACGACCGGCTGGCAGAGTACGTGGCGGCGTATCCCGACCGGCTGGACGGCTGGGCGACAGTGCCTGTCAGGGACCACGAAGAATCCGTGAAGGAACTCGAACGTTGCGTGAACGAGTTGGGTTTCAAGGGCTGGCACACCCACTCCAACTTCGGCGATTCCTACCTCGACGAGAAGCGGTACTGGCCGCTTCTGGCCAAAGTCGAGGAGCTGGGCGTTCCCATCTACCTTCATCCAACGGCGCCGATGATCCCCGAACTGCGCACCTTCGGCTACTGCCTGGCAGGGCCGACCTTCGGCTTTGGAGTCGAAGTGATGTACGTGTTCCTCCGCATGATCCACCGCGGGGTCTTCGACGAGTTTCCCAAGCTCAAGATCATTCTCGGTCACTTCGGTGAGGCGATCCCCTTCCTGCTAGACCGCGTCGACACCGCCTATCGCCAGGGCTACTCCAACCCCAGACCGGAGGTCGGTCCGGGCAGCGCCGAGCCGGCAAGCTACTACGTCCGAAAGCACCTGTGGGTGACCTCGAGCGGCAACTACCTGCCCGCTGCTTTCCACTGCACTCGAGAAGCACTCGGGGTCGACAAGATGCTCCTGGGCACGGACTACCCCTTCGAGCAGTTGCGCACCGGCGTGGACTTCCTTCGGGAGCTGCCGATCTCAGGGGACGAAATGACGCGGATCTGCGAGAGCAACGCCGTGGAGCTGCTCAGGCTGTCCGACGGACCCGAGGTCACCGCGGTGAGTTTGCGCTGAGCCCTTCGTCTTGCTCGGCCAGCCGCTTGATCTCGCAGAGCGAGTGGTTCCAGACCACGTCGTGGGCGAACGGCGGGAAGATGCGCCGACCGATGGCCCACCCGAGCCGGCCAAGACCTCTCCCTCTGGGGAAGTCGAAGCCGACGTAGACCGTGAGCAGGCTCACGGCGGGCTTGAGCTCGTCAAGGACGAAGGCGAAGAGGCCCCCGCGCCCCATGCCATCGAGAATCCGGTAGAGCAGGTAGCGTCCCGGCGCCACCTGCTCCAGTGCCACCCTGAACGCCAGCCGCAAGACGCGGACGCGGTAGCCTATCACAGTCCCCACTTCGTTGGGCGCGCCTTGCAGGCGGCGGATCTGGACGAAGCGGGGCTTCAGGTACTGCCGGTCCGGGTCGCCGAAGGCCCCGAGCTGCTTGAGGATCGCCTCCTTGCCGGCCCTGATGCGGATGGTATACATCCGCTCCATCTGCGGCGGTCGCGCGGGTTGCTGTACCCCCCGGAGGGCGAACAACTCCCTCCTTGTTCGCTCCATCTCTTCGAGAGGTACGCCCGTCGCATAGCGCCCCACACCCTTCCACCTCAACCCGAACAGCCGCTCGGTCACCTGGTTCCGGAAGGTGATCAGAAGACCCCCGGTCCCTATCAACCAGAGCGAGCCCGGAGCCAGCATTCTTCCCAATATGCGACGGTAGGTGTCGTCTCCACTTGCCACTCGCCAGAGAACGGGCTCGAGCCGGCGCCGGTCACGCGCGGTGGTCTTTCGCTCGGTCAGGACGGCCTGGTAGAGCACCCGGCTGAGGTTCGGGTGCGAGAAGACCCAGTGGCTGAGCAGGAAGATCACGCGACCGTAGCGGTTGTCGGCGTCGAAGGCGCGCACGACGCGGCCGTAACACCGGGCCAAAGTGGCCTCGTCGATGCCCTCGCCGAGGACGCAGTCCACCAGCGCCGACGAGGTCTCGTAGGCGGAGTACAGGCCGTCCTTGTAAAGCCGCGACACAGCCAGGTCGCCTATCAGGGCCACCCGAGCGCCGAATGGATGTTTCGCCGCGCCGATGGTCATGCTCGGTTGGCAAGAACAGCGGGGCGTGACCTCCACCCGGGGCGGGAGCAGGCGCCGGATGTGCGGCAGGTCGACGAAGCGCCGCACGAGCTCGAGAGACTCACCGGGCTCGGCCCGATCGATGCTCTTGCCGACGAGGACGGCGGTGACCCACCCGTCCTTTGGCATCAGCGAGGCCATCTCGATGTGGAGGTCCCTCGACCCGTACTGCATGAAGTGCACCTCGCCCTCCAGGGCGCGCAGTTCGTCTTCGCCGGCCGTCAGCTCGGCGATGACCGCGCGGCGCACCTTGGGCGGCCGCAATCTGGGGATCATCTCCAGCAGGGAGCGGAACAGCGGGTCGGCGCGTAGCTCCATGCCTGGCGACCGGTTGACGCCTCCGGCGAACACCGCGAAGTCGGCTTCGACGCTCGCGTCCGGCAGGCCGCTTCCTTCCTCGAGCACCGTCCGGTAGCCAACCACCGGCCTTCCGCTCTTTGAGTAGCGGACGTCCATCGCCTCAGCCGTGATCACTTCCGCCCCTTCGTCGGCGGCAAGGTGGAGCAGGAAGGTGTCGAAGTTCACGTACCGCCCGGTCCGCTGCCGGGGCCGCGATCCGCGGAACACCGACACCATCTCCCGATCGTTGGGAACCGGCAGCTGGATGCTCTTCCAGTCCCCGTGCACGATGATCTCGGTAGGCCGGCTCTCAATCACCTCTTCGGGTATGGCGATGCCGTTCTCGCGCAGGATGTCCATGAGCCTGGGGGAGACACCCCCGGCGCAGTAGTTGCACCCTTCCCACGAACAGAAGGGAACGGGCCGGTAGAAACAGATCTCGTTCTTCTTCTCAAGAATGATCACGCGCACGGATCTGCCGAGCTGCCGGGCTCTCCGGAGCAACCGGATGGCGAAGAACGACCCGGCCGGGCCGCCGCCGACCACCACCACGGTAGCGGGGTCGGGGAGAAAGTCGCCCTGTGTCTCGAGAGTCATGACAAGAGGTCCGCCTCCGCGAAGTCAATCGCAGGTGAGCTTCTCACAGACAGTGTGCTCCGGAATTCGCACAGCCTCAAGCGCGGATGCTATCTTGACCAGACCAGGGAAAACTCACCAAGGGGGCAACGATGAACTTCACCGACATCACGCCTCTGTTCCAGATCAGCGAACTGGTCGTCTGAGGCATTCAGAGATTCGCAGGACAGGAGGTCGGCGGCAGACAATGCAGCGAATGATTCTCGGCAGGACCGGTCTTGAGAC
Source organism: Actinomycetota bacterium (assembly GCA_003157225.1). The sequence continues at coordinate 6,063 of PMIZ01000286.1, forward strand.
CTACCGCCTGGGCTTCGGCGGCATCCCCATCCAGCGGGTGAGCGAAGCAGAAGCGGTGGAGACCGTTCGCCACGCCATAGAGCGCGGGGTGGACTTCATCGACACCTCCCGCGCCTACTCCACCAGCGAGCGGCGGATCGGCCTCGCGCTCAAAGAGGCCGGCGCCGCCGGCCGGCGAGTGATACTCGCCTCCAAGTCCCACGCAAAGACGGCCGCCAAGATCCGCGCCGATCTGGAAACGAGCCTGGAAGAATTTGACAAGGACTACGTCGACCTCTACCAGTGCCATTTTGTGAGCAACGACGCCGATTACCGGACGGTGATCTCGCCCGGAGGAGCGCTCGAAGCCCTTCTCCAGGCCAAGGACGAAGGCCTCATCGGCCACATCGGCATCACCGGTCACAGCCTGGACGTGCTCGACCGCTCGCTAGACGACGGTCTCTTCGACACCATCATGGTCTGCTTCGGCTTGCTGGAGCCCCAGGCCCGGGAGAAGGTCATCCCCAGGGCGCTCGAGCGGAACATCGGAGTGATCGCCATGAAGCCCTTTTCCGGCGGGGTGATCGACAACGCCCGGTTGGCCCTGAAGTGGGCGCTCGCAGAGCCGGGAGTGCTGGTGATCCCCGGGGTCGAGAGCCCGGCGCTCTTCGACGAGAACTGGCGCGTGTTCCAGAAAGGCGAACCTCTCACCGAGGCCGAGCAGCGCGAGATCGTCGCGCTCCAGGCGAGCTACGATAAGGTCTTCTGCCGCCGTTGCGACTACTGCCAGCCCTGCTCGGAGGAGATCTCCATTCAGACGGTACTGGGGGTGCGTACCTTGGTGAAGCGCATGGGTAAGGAACTACTGCAGGAGGGGCCGTTGTGGGCGGCAGTCAACAAGGGCCGCAACTGCACCGACTGCGGCGAGTGTATGACCCGCTGCCCCTACGAGCTACCGATACCGGAGCTCATCCGGGAGAACCTCAGGTGGCTGGACGAAGAGGCTGAGTAACACGCAGTTCGGGCTCGACGGTCTCCCTGCCGATAACAGTTGTATGGCTCCATAGAGTATCCTTGCCCCGACAAGGAGCAAAGTGCCACACATCTATCTTTGGCCCCGCTCGGGGGGCCGTGCATATTCTCTTGAGCAAGCGAACCCGGATCGGTCGCGGGCGAGTTGTGAGTCCGCCGCCATCCGCCGCTGGTCCATCTGGTTCGCTCGTCTTGCACTGCTCGGAAGCTTTGTGGGGGTCGGTTGGGGCCTCTGGGCGGCCCTTCGCGATGTAGAACGCCGCGAGATGCTTCTCATGTCGGGGCTGACCGGCACTGTCCTTCTGGTGCTCTTTCTCATCTGGGCTCACCAGGCGATATACAAAGCCGGAAAGACTCCGCGGACGCGAGCTGCCCGAGCCGTCATGACCTTGGGGGCTTCGTGCGCGGCGATAGGGATCTTTCTGGCGGGCACGCAAGCCGACGCGGTTCACGCTCACACCAAGGCCGTCCACGCTCCACGGCTACTCCTGCCGCTCATCGACGGCGCCGGTCGCCTTGGCATTCACCACGACCAATTAGGCCTTCTTCCGCGCTTCTCGGCGAAGATGACCGGCGCCACTCAAGCCCCGGTGAGTCTGATCTTTCTAGGGAGCGGCGCCCAGCTACTCGAGGTTTTTGGCAGCGCCCGGTGGCACGCGGCCGACCGCGTGACCGTGGGTACCGCTTTCCGGGCATTCGGGCGCGGAGTGCTCAACCGACCCTACCCTACTGCGCCTGTGTTCCCGTCCTTTCTCAATGGCAAGTTGCACGACGTGGCTTTTCAGCGGACCGACGACGGAGGCTCCTCGCGCCGCCGGCATCACGTGCGCTGGTGGCTCACCGACTTCGCCTGCGAAGGCAGGCAGGTCTGGGTAGCCACAGCTTCTTACGACGCCGGAGTGGGAGTGGGGCGCATCTTTCCCACGCCCATCCACCACATCGATCCGGACATCGATGCCGAGCGTGACTACATCGTGCGTTCGCTCACCGCGGGCGGCCGCTTGCGTGTGACGCAAGAAGTGCGCATCACGCAGCCCATGGCGGGACGGAATTCGGCCGGGGATCGCTTCTACACGCAGGGCATGGCTTTCGTTCTAGCCTAAGGCTTCGTTCTTCAGCGGCCTCCCAGGTCTTCACTCTCCGTGAAGCCGGCTATCCATGGACCGGCCGCGACGTGACACTCGCGGGCGAAGGCCTCCGGATACTTCGCCTTCAGACTCTCGAGATCCGCCTTCTCCACCTCCACCAGGAACCCGCTCACTGCATGCCCGCATGCGTTCTTGGAGGTGGTGTTTCGCGGGACGATGGTGTTGATGGCGCCGCCTCGGTCGATCTCACCGGGGACGATGGGATCGTATTTGGCGCCGTGATCGATCCCCACAGCCCCGGGGATCATGCCCGGGAATTCCAATGCCCGCGGCCGCATGGTGAGCGGTTTGCATTCTTCTAGACACGGGAAGAGATGCGGGGTGATCTAGTCACGCTACACCACAAGGAGGCATGTGGGGATGCCCCGACAGACGTTCCGAAAGGCGCTTGGCGCCCTTCGTTGGCCGCTAGTGCCTGCAGTCGTGCTCCTGCTGCTCATCGGGCTCCCATTATGGGTCGTGTTCGTCGGGAGCGGTGGCTGCGCTGCCGGGCCGCCGGGCTTGAACCCCAAGGACCTGTCCGAGGCAACCGTCACCGTCACGAATTCACCTGGCCAGGCGTCGAGAACGATCTCCATCGACCTCGCCAATCCGCAGAAGCGAGACGCGCTGATCGCCGCCTATCGCAGCATGAAGAAGTGGCGCCAGGAGATCTCCTCCTTCGACCCTCGTCCGGACTACTCCCTGGAGTTGGAGTTCAAGGACGGTCATCGCCTTGTTGTGGTGCTCGCGCGCTCGGGCTGGCCGTACGGCTTCATCAAGAAGTTCAAGAGAGACAAGCTGGAAGCAACGGTCTACGTTGATCCGCAGGAGATGCAGGCCTACCTGTTCGCAGAGGGAGGCTGATGTTGCCGGGCCCAGGGGTGCCTGCCAACAGGCTGCTGAACGATGCCGGGGCACTGGAACCTGGCGGGCGTTGGCGTCAGCCTGGTCCTGGCCCTCGGCCGCTGCTTGCCCAGGGTGCCCGGCGGGGCAAGAAGACCGCAGACGTGCTCGCGGCCTTCCGGTCTGCCCGGCACTCAGGGCCGAGGAGCCACCCAGCGCTCGACTCTCAGACCGGGATAGCCTGCAAAATCGGCCTGGTTGTTGGTGACGAGCGCCACGTCGAGCGCGACGGCGTGGGCTGCGATCAGCTTGTCCAGTGCATCCCTGCTCTTGTTGCGAGTGGCCTCACGGATCGGGCCGTACGCGGTCCCGTTCCTTGGGCGGACCTTGGCGGGTCGGCCGAACCGGCCCACGTCCATCGCTGTGCTACTTTGAGACCCGATGGAAATCGAGGCATCGACACAGCAGAAATACCTGGGGAAGAAGGGACTCATCATCTTCCTCGCGGCGCTCAGCGCTTTTCCGGCGCTGTCGACCGACCTCTATCTGCCGGCTCTCCCCGGGATGACCGCCTATTTCCACGTCCCCGAGTATCAGACCAACCTGACCCTCATCCTCTTCTTCGTCGTCTACGCTGTCTCCATGCTGGCGTGGGGCCCGATGAGCGATCGCTACGGGCGCAGGCCGGTGCTTTTTGTCGGGCTCGCCTGCTATATCGCGGCCGGTGTCCTCTGCGCGTTCTCGGCCAACATCTATCAACTGATGGCCTTTCGCATCTTGCAGGCACTGGGGACAGGCGCCGCGAGCGCCATTTCGACCGCCATCGTCAAGGATGTCTATCATGGCAGGAGGCGCGAGGTCATCCTCGCCGTCATACAGTCGATGACCGTCCTTTCCCCGGCGGTGGCCCCGGTGATTGGCGCGCTCATACTGAAGTTCACTTCGTGGCGCGGGGCGTTCGTTGCGCAGGCGATCCTGGGACTACTGGTGCTGGCCGGGTCGATCGCCTACCGGGAGACCGTGGGAGAGAAGCTCACCGGCAATCCCCTGTCGTCACTTCGGCGCCTGGGCGTCGTTGCCAGGAACCGGACCTTTGTCTTTCTCATCATCAACTTCGCGCTGCTGGGCATGTCGACCATGGCGTTCATCTCTTCTTCGTCCTACATCTACGAGGTGACCTTCGGCAAGTCCGGCCAGGTCTACAGCTACTTCTTCGCCTTATTTGCCTTCGCCACGGCGGCGGGGGCGCAGATCTACGTGTGGCTGTCGCGGCGATACGAGCGCATCCACATCGTTACCGGGTGCTTCGCTCTCTCCGCGGTGAGTGGTTTGATCATCATGCTGCTCGGGGGGAAGGGGCCGTGGGCCTTCATTCTGACCTTGCTTCCCATGCCGATCGCCTTTAGTTGTTCTCG
>PMIZ01000380.1 GCA_003157225.1 Actinomycetota bacterium
GAGCGTGGCTCTCAAGGCCAACTTCAACAACGCCGATCCCTTTCCGGCCTCCACTCACCCGGACACTCTCCGGGCCATCGTCATGCTGCTGAAGGAGGCGGGAGCGCGCGAGATCACTCTGGCTGAGAGAAGCGGCATGGGAGATACCCGCGGAGTCCTGGAGAAGCTGGGGATCTTCGCCCTCTCTGAGCAGTTGGACTTCAAGGTCGTCATCCTGGACGAAGAGCCCGAAGAGAGGTGGACGCACATCGAGCGGAGCGGAACCCATTGGCTGAGGGGCTTCTACCTATCGAAGGTGGTGCTCGAGGCAGACGTCGTGATTCAGACGTGCTGCCTGAAGACGCACAGGTTCGGAGGGCATTTCACCATGTCGCTCAAGAACTCGGTCGGCTTGGTGGCCAAGAAGGTCCCGGGAGGTCACTACGACTACATGTACGAGCTGCATGGCTCCCCGTTCCAGCGGCTCATGGTAGCCGAGATCAACAAGTCCTACCCCGTGGACTTCGTGGTCATGGACGCGGCCAAGGCGTTCGTCGATGGAGGACCGGACAAGGGGACCGAGGTCGAGCCGGGCCTGATGCTTGCCGGCAAGGACAGGGTGGCTCTCGATGCCGCGGGGGTGGCGATCCTCAGAGAGTTCGGGGCCTCGAGCTTGATGAAGAAGCCCGTGTTCGAGCTGGACCAGATACGCCGGGCGGCAGAGCTCGGAGTAGGCGCCGGGTCCGCCTCAGCCGTGGAGCTGGTGCCACTGGACGAACAGAGCCGTCAAGCGGCCGAGAGGATCTGGACCGTTCTCACGCTGGAGTAGCACCTTGGCGGGTACCTCCCGCACCTGCTTGGCTACAGAGGGAGGGTCATCGCGCCGCTCGAGCTGCGTGTCGTTGGGTTCTAGGGGGCTGCTTCAGCAAGAAACCGATGGAGCGAGAGCAGCCTGGGCGTCACCGCTCGGGCTGTATCTTGTACTCGCCGATCGGAAGCGGCTGCGTCGAAACTCCGACCTCGCCCCCGTCCGTCTTGAGGATCACCCACTTGAGCCAGTTCTCGTCGTCTCGGTCGGGATAGTCCTCGCGGAAGTGGAATCCGCGGCTCTCCGTTCTCGCCAAAGCTGCGCGGTATGTGAGCTCGGCGCAGAGGGTCATGCTGCCCACCTCGTGGCACTTACTCAAGTAATGGAGGTCTTTCGCCTGCAATGTGGACAGTCTCTCCTTGATCGCTTCCAGATGGTCGAGAGCTTCCTGCAGCCTGGCCTTGCTACGACGGAGGTTGAACTTGATCGGCGCAGTCACATCTTGGATGGCAGAGATGAGGTCCTCGGGCGGGACCCCGTTGCTCCTTCGGAGCGGAGCGAAGATGCGTTCTCTTTGCCACTCGATCTCGTCCCGGGGCAGCTCGGCCGCCGGGGCGTCGGCGGCATATCGGGCGGCCGAACGCCCTGCCCATGAGGCGCTGATGAGCGCGTACATGATGCCGGAACCGGGTGTGATGCCCGGAGGTGATGCGACGGCGCCGGCGACGGCCGACCCAGCATAGCTGGTGTCGCCGATGGCCCAGAGCCCCTCCACGCTGGTCCGCATCTCGTGGTCGACCTTGATGCAGGAGGTTTCGCCGTGAAGGGGCACTCCGATCTCGCGACGCGTGCCTGCGGGGAGCCCGTACCTATTCTCCTTCTCGGCCAGCCGCTGCATCCACTCGGTCAACTTGGGCAGACCGGTGTCGAATCCATGTCCCGGTCCCGGGGGAGGCGCGAAGTAGACGGGGCCCCTCCCCTCGACGACCTCTCTCTCCATTCCGACGGCCAGTTCCAGTGGCAGGAACACTCCCGCCGGGCCCGTGTCGGGTAGGTACTTCTGGGCCAGGTTCTCTCCCTGGGCGTTGACCAAATGCACGTAGGGGACCAGCCCGCTATCGGTGTCCTGGTAGACGGTGTGTCCGTAGAGATTGCCGTACTCAGCGTTGCGCATCTCCGCCCCCGCCCGAAAGGCCGCGGCAATGCCGTCACCGGTGCCGGCCACCCAGAACCGCCGCACTTTGTAGCCACAACTGCCGTTGGCGAGTACCGTCGCCTTCGCCCTCAGTTCGTAGAAGCGACCGCTGATGATATCGAAGCCGACCGCGCCCGAGACTCCGCCTTGGTGCTTCAGCAGGTCGACTACGTGGATCTTGCTCAGCATGCGCACGCCCAGCCTGCGGGCTCTCGTCCGGAGGGGCAGCATCAAGTCGATATCAACGAAGGTCAACGAGAATCCTGGAGCCCAGAAGGCGGGTATGGTGACCACTCCGCCATCGGGGGTCCTTGCCACCGTGGCGCCCCATTCGGCCAGTTCCTCGATCGCCCCAAACGTGGCCTGCACGTACTTGGACAAGAGGTCCTGGTCGTTCAGATAGAGGCCCGCGGTGCGGACCTGGAAGTCCATGAACGCGTCCGCATCGTTCCCCGGTGCAAGAAACGCCAGGATGCCGCCGATCTTTGCAGCCTTGCCGGCCCAGCCGACAGTTTGTTTCTCGACGATCAGAACCTCCGATCCGGGATTCTGCTCTTTGGCCTTGATAGCCGCCGTGAGTCCGCCGATGCCGCCGCCGACGATCAGCACGTCGGTCGTCACGACCTCCCCCACCTCTTCCGTTCTAGACAAGACAGACCTCGCTCATTTCCAGGACAGTGCAGTACACACGCTCAGAACGACGACCGCAGAGGCGCCGGGATCGCCGGCACGATCTCGATGACCTGTTTTGGGCAGGCGCATTCGCAGGCCAGGCACCATACACAGTCTTCCGGATAGGCGACGACCGGCCTCTTCGTTCCCTCGTCCCAACGGATCACATCGACGAAGCATGCTCTCACGCAGGATTTGCAGCCATCGCAGCCGGCGAGATCGATCGTGATCTCGCGGATCCAACTCCCTGACGGGCTCTCCATCGCGCAGCGCTCCTACTGGCCGACGTAGGTGACATGCGAGCCCTCTTTCCTGATCAGGAACGAGGACCGGCGGTTGATGGCCGGATCGGCGACTGCCTGCCACATCCGCCACAGCGCGGGCAGGAAGTCCTTGAACGTGCCGACCTCAGCCAGGTTATGCGTGCGCCAGCCTGGCACGGGTGGCATGCCCGGAGGCGTATGCATGCAGGAACGCATCCTGCAGCCGCCGGGGATCGCCTCGTATTGGTGAGACAGGATCACCCAAGGGGGCATCCCAGGTTCCCCTCCCGACCCGCCGGCCGTGAGCAGATGCGCATAGGTCCAGAAGTCCTTGTGCTCGGGAGTACCGAGATCGGGATCCACCCATTCGATGCGGAGATCCATCACCGGACCGTGGTCGATGCTCTCGGACGCGATCTGAACGGCGCCGATGTGCCCGTTCAGGGGCGGCTTCACCTCCCAGCGGAAGCCCTTGTGCTCGTCAGGGCACCACAACTCGTAGCCCTTCTCCATGTTGACCCACCACCAATCCAGCATCTCCTCCGTCACGTCCGGAATGATGTGGTCGACGACGGTCCAGCCGTCCGGGTACTTCGATTCATCCATAGTGCGTCTCCTCGCTTTCGCTCCGCCCATCGCGTTCGCGTTCTCATGCCCGCCGGGTACACACCTCGCCCAGGCACTTCCCGATCTGATCCCCTCCGAAGCAGGGGCCGATGCTTCGGCTATTTCTTCGCCGTCTTCCGCGGCGCGATCACCTTCCCATAGGCGTTGTAGGTCCGGACCTTGTCCTGAACTTCTGGCAGGGCTACCTGGACCGCTTCCTCCGCCTCGTGTTGCTCTATGAAACCCAGATGGTGGATCTCCTTGCGGGTGGAGAAGCGTGGCTGCCTGACGTCATCTTGATTCCAAGCCACGCGAAAACAGCCGCCCTCGACCACCACGGTGCCGTGAACCTCGCAGATAGGGCACATGATCTCCGGTAGGTCCTTCTCGATATAGATGATGTTGCAGTGGCAGACCGGGCAAGAGACGCCTGTCTCCTCGCCCACGTAGGTCCACTCCTCGAAGGGGAGCCGCATTGCGCCGGCCACGTTCTTGCCCAGCCGCCGGCAGCGCTCGAGCGAAGCCTCGTTGTCGGAGGTGAGCGCCGCGCCTTTGATGGCGCAGTGGTCCACCTGGACTTGGTCCACGAGAGTGCTGAAGTGCTGCAAGAAGAGGTTGACGGAGGTGAGCCCGAGGCTGGTCCA
>PMIZ01000239.1 GCA_003157225.1 Actinomycetota bacterium
ACCTTCGGCGGCAACCCGGTGAGCACGCGGGGTGCGCTCGCAACCATCGACTTCATCGAGAGCAACCGGCTGGCCGACAACGCAGCCGTTCTGGGCACGAGGCTACGCGAGGGCCTCGAAGGACTCAAGGCCAAGCACCCGAGCATCGGCGACGTACGCGGCATGGGTCTCATGCAGGCCATCGAGGTGGTCGATCCCTTCTCGCCCGACAGGAAGGCGCCCGATCCCAAGAAGGTCGTACGCGTATTCGAGGAGACGCGCCGTCAGCGCCTCATCATCGGTAAGGGCGGACTCTACGGCAACGTCATCCGGCTTACGCCGCCGATGATCGTGTCCTCGCGCGAGGTCGANNGACGCGCTGGCCGTGCTCGACAGGGCCTTCGCGGCGGCGGGGTAGGCGCCGCCCCAGAATCCGGCGCCGCGCGCTGGCAGCGATAATGTACGAGTAGGAGTAGTTTCAACTCATCTACGAGTTCTTCCTGATGAGGCGCTAGCGCCCGAGCGCGATCTTCTCCCGAGCGGCAGCATGGTCTTGCCATCGGCGTCGCTATCCTTCCGAGTAGCCCTCCGTCTGTCGGTCATAGACCGACATCCCTCGGGCCTCGTAGTTCTTGAGCGCGGCTGGGTGGTCGAGCGTGCACGTGTGCACCCAGACCCGGCACGCGCCCCAAGCCCATGCTCGCTCGAGGGCGTCGGTGAGCAGGGCCGCTCCCAAACCGCGCCCGATGAACTGCGAGGCCAGGCCGAGATAGGCTATCNNGACCGCCCCGGCCTCGTCGCGGCTGAGTTCGTAGTAGCCCGCGATGTTGCCTTCCAAGAAAGCGACGAAGGTGCGAAGGCCTTCAGAGGCAACATAGTCCCGCCACCGCTGGTCGCTCCACGACCGCTTGTCCACCCATTCCCATTCCTCGCCCACGAGAAAGTAGAGGAAACGATTGAGCTGCCACTGGGGGACCACCGCCTCGCGGACAACGAAGCGTGGGTCAGACGAGTGTCGCGGACGAAGCTCCGAGGCTACGGTCGTGTGCAAGTAGATGGTCGTCAACTGGGCCATACGGGTCAGCCTTGCATCTAGGTTGCGTCTCGATGTACCGTCTCTGGTGAGAATGCGGGAACGCATACAGAAATGTACTCCGCACCCTCTTGTGCCGGACTACTGTATTGAACCCACTCGCCTCTTTCCACGATCACAGACTCTCCGGCCCTCACATCCAGCGTCTGGTCCCTCGTCGCCACACGAAGCATTCCCTCTAGCACCACGGTGTACTCGGTGAACTCAGGTCTCTGTCCGGGCTCGATCCATCCGGCGGGGCTCTTCATGCGCGCCACGCTGACGTCAGCGGTTCCGGTGTTTGCGCGACCGATGAACTCCTCGATACCCTTGGGTATTGTCCCCTGCGCTTTGATAATGGTCGGTATCTTGATGTGTCTGGTCATGCAACAGCACCTCGAGGCGGTCGACGAAGCGACGCTTCCAGTATGGCAGGCCGAAGGCCCGCGAGCTGTAGCACATATGTACTACACTGGCGGCGATGGTCTACCCGAAGGAGCTCGCGATGACACAAGCGGTGAAGCTGCGCCGCGCCGGAGGGTCAATCGCCGCGACGCTGCCGAAGGACATGGCCGACCGCCTCAAGCTCCAGGCGGGCGACACCGTCATCGCGATCGAGAGCGACCGCGGAATCCTACTGACCCCGTATGACCCAGAGACCGAAGAGGCGCTCTCGATCGCCTCCGAGGTTGGGCGCACCTACAGAAACGCGCTCCGTGGACTGGCCAGGTAGCCGATGAATGGGCCGCGGTGGATCTCGCGGGTTGTGGCCGATGCGATCCACGCCGACACGCTGATCACACACGGGGGACTGCCCGGAGTGCGCGACGAGGGCCTCCTCGAGTCCGCGCTCGCGTGCCCCCGGCAGCGCTTCGCCTACGAGCCTTCGTCTGATCTCGCCTCCCTGGCCGCCTCCTATGCGTGCGGCCTCGCGCAGAACCACTCGCATGCCGACGGGAATAAGCGCGTCGCATTCGTGGTGATGGCGGTATTCCTAGGACTCAACGGCTCCAACCTCATCACGGACGAAGCAGACGTCGTCGCGACGATCACGGCGCTTGCCGCGGGAGAGTTGGATGAAACCCCCTCGCCGAGTGGGTGCGAGGCCGGATGTTCAACCGCGACTGAGCTATCCCGCCAATCAGTTGGACATGAGTATCTACACTGAGGCCATGCTGCACGTAGCTTTGCTGCGCGGCATCAACGTCGGCGGCGCAAACAAGATCGACATGAGACAGTTGAAGGCGGTTTTCGAGGCGGCTGGCATGACATCGGCGCGGACGTACATCAACTCCGGCAACGTCGTTTTCTCGACGGACCTCCCGGATCGGGCGCAGATCGCCAAGTTACTCGAGGACGCGATTGAGGCGCGGTTCGGTTTTGCGGTCAGCGTGCTCGTGCGGAGCGTCGACGAGATCAGGTCGGTGGTCGACGCGCTGCCCGCCGATTGGACCAACGATCAAATGACCAAGTGCGATGTATTGTTCTTGTGGGACGAGATAGACCACCCCTCGATCCTCGGCCAGCTCCATTTCGACCCCGCGATGGAAGACGTCCGGTACACGCCGGGCGCGGTCATCTGGCGCGTCGATCGACGGAACGCATCGAGGAGCAGGCTGACGAGGATCGTCGGGACACCGCTCTACCGGCAGATGACGATCCGCAACTGCAACACGGCCCGCAAGCTTCTCGAACTCATGGCCGGTTGAATGCCGGATCATCCGCCGCGCGAATCCGCTCATCCGTACGAACAGCAATAGTCCACTACGCCGTTGAGCTTCAGCTTGAAGGAGGAGTTCGGCGGTACTTCGAAGGATTGACCGGCCTTGAAGGTCTGCCAGTCTCCTTGACCGCTCAGGAGTACATCCAGGTCACCGCTGAGCACTTCCATCAGCTCACGAGATCCGGTGCTGAATTCGTATTCGCCGGGCATCATGAGGCCGAGCGTCTTGCGCGTGCCATCGGCGAAGAGGACGGTGCGACTGGTTACCCTACCGTCGAAATAGACGTTGGCCTGCTTGATGATTGTGACGTCTTCAAATCTATCTAGCATGCCGTATTCCTCCGTTCGGCCAGAACACAGGCGCACGACCAGCCGCCGGCCGCCGTAGGCGCGGTCGTGCGGTCTGCCTACTTCTTCTGGCGAGTGGCGACGTCGAAGATCACCGCGGCGGCCAGTACCAGCGCGCGGACGATGTACTGGATGGAGATGTCGGCTCCCATCAGGTTCATGCCATTGGTCAGCGAGGCCATCACCAGGGCACCCATGATAGAGCCGGTCACCTTGCCCACGCCGCCGGCCACGGCCGCGCCGCCGACGAAGGCCGCGGCGATGGCGTCAAGCTCCATGCCGGTACCAGCGATGGTGGTCGCCGAGTGTAGCCAGGACGCGTACAGAATGCCCGACACGCCGGTCAGCAGGCCCATCGAGCCAAAGACCAAATAGGTGATCTTCTTGATGCTGATGCCGTTCAGCTGAGCCGCTTCCGGATTGCCGCCGACGGCGAAGATGTGCCTGCCGATGGTCGTCTTGGTGGTGACGTAGGCGTAGAACAGGACAACGAACACCAGAATGACTGCCGCCCAGGATAGGCCCTGGTAGCCGGCAAGGATCCAGGTGATACCGGCAATCACCGCTGACAGGAACACCAACTTGACGATGAACACATTCTTCGGAATCACTTCGAAGTCGTAAGACTGGGTCTTTCGGCGTTTGCTGATCTCACTCCAGATGAAGAAGCCGATGGTTAGTATGCCGAGGATGAGGGTTACTTTGTGCACCCCTGATAGGAAGCCCATCCGGGGAAGATCGGGAATATTGCCAGTGCCCAGTGCGTTAAATGTGTTGTTCTGGATGATAATCGAGCCCGTAGATCTCGTTATCAGTTGAAGAACTCCCTTGTATAACAGCCAACCGGCAAGCGTTGCCACAAAGGCCGGGATCCTCATCTGCGCCACCAAGAACGCCGTCACCAGCCCGGCAATCACTCCAAGCACCAGCACGAGCACTATGGTCAAGCCAAGAGGCAGGTGCCAGTACTTGAGGGAAATGGCGGCGACAGCGCCGAGAGTGCCGGCTAGAAACCCGACCGACAGGTCGATGTGGCGAATGACGATGACCAGGGTCATGCCGATTGCCAATACGGCGATATAGCTGGTCGCGTTCACCAGGTTGCCTATGTTTCTCGAGGAAACGAAGAGGCCCTTGGTGGTGGCGGAAAAGAAGATCACAATCGCGACAAAAGCAATGTACATGCCGTAGTCGCGGATATTGCGTGTCTGCGATTTTAGTGTGTCCCTGAAAGACGTAGACATGACGAGCCCCCGCTTGGAGATCAAGATACCGTTACTTCGGCAAAGTCATCGCGAGCGCCAATCATGTAGGCGACCACTCCCCCGCGAAAATCATCCAGGTTGCCGGTAACGGGACAGTCGCGGACTTTGCGCCCCTGACGCATCACAATCAACCTATCGCTGACGGCGTATATGTCTTCCAGACGGTGGCTGATGATGATGATAGAAGCCCCTTGGGCCTTGAGCTCCCGTATGAGGTCGAGCACTTGGCTGATGGCTGCCACACTCAAGGCCGCCGTTGGCTCGTCCATGATGATCACCTTCGAGTTGAAAGCCATCGCTCGGGCGATGGCAACAGCCTGGCGCTGGCCGCCGGACAGCCTTTCGACCAGCAACCGCACAGAGGGGATCTTGATCTTGAGACGGTCGAGCAGGCGGTCTGACTCTCGCTCCATGCGCTCGCTGTCCATNNCCTGATAGACCATCTCGATGCCCAAGCGACGCGCATCGAGCGGATTGGCCATGTGCACTCTGCTTCCCTCAATGAGAATCTCGCCTTCGTCAGGGATATAGGCGCCGCTGAGGACTTTCATCAGAGTC
>PMIZ01000374.1 GCA_003157225.1 Actinomycetota bacterium
TGCGCTGGAAGGATCCGATGAAGGTCGCGAGCGCGCGGGCCCGGGCTGCCGAAACCGCGAGACCCGACTGCGCCATGATGGTCTCCCAGGGAACAAATTGGGCGTCCTGGCCGCCCATGCGAGTGACGCGGAGCAGCGCGTTGCGCTGGGCGAGAGCCTCGTCGTATCGCTCAAGGGTGCCACGGTGTTCCGGATCGCACCCCGCTGCCAGCCCGTCGAGATACTCGCGCCTACGTCGGGGGCCGCCCTTGATGAGCCTGAGGTCATCGGGCACGAAGGTGCGTATCGGCAGCGCCTCCCGCCAGCGCGAGCAATCCTCCAGAGGAGCTCCGTCCGCCGTGAGCCTTCGTTCGCCCTCGCGGGAATAGGCGACGGTGGCCGTGGTCGCTATCCCGTCGTCTTCCAGAGCTACTTCGATGCGCAATAGGTCGTCGCCCGACCTGATGAGGTCGCGGAAGTTCCCTGAGCGAAGAAGCCTGCCCTCGAGCGCGAGCGTAACGCCCTCCAGAACCGTTGTCTTTCCTGCGCCGTTCGATCCCACGAGGATGGTCAGCCCCGCGCCTAGGTCGAGTGAGAGCTCGCGGCGGGAGCGGACGTTCGCAAGACTCACTCCGCGGACGAACACCGCGCATCAGTCCCGTGACGTGGCAACGACTCCGGCCGATAGTCCTTTGGCATCGACCACGTCTCCCGGCTCCAACTTGTGGCCGCGCCGGGTCTCCACCCGGCCGTTCACCCGGACCTCGCCATCCACCACCAGTTGCTTGGCCTCGCCGCCGCTGCCCGCAAGGCCGGCCAGTTTGACGAACTGACCCACGGTGATGGGCAGTCGGACCGCGACAGGCGTGGCGGTCGACGTCCTCTTCGCTCCGCGAGAATCGGGAAATGCCATCTAGTCGTTCAGCCGGATGGGCATGACCAGGTAGAGGAAGTCGTCACCCGCGCCCTTTATCAGACCCGGACGGAGCGGACTGATGAAGCGCAAGAAGACCGGGGATTCCTTGACCGCCGCAACCCCCGCTTCGAGAAACTCCGGGTTGAAGCCGATGGCGAGATCCTCTCCGGAATACTGTATAGGCATGGCCTCGTGCGCTTTGCCTACATCCTGCGATTCGGCGGAGACTGTCAGCGTGTTGGTCGAGAATTGGAGACGGAGCGGGGCGTTCTTCTGCGCGAGCAAGCCGACGCGTCGTACGGCTTCGAGGAGCTCGTCCCGATCCACTGCGACTTCATAGTCGAACGTCTCGGGGATCAGCTGCTTGTGATTGGGGAACTGCCCGTCGATGAGGCGTGAGACGAGCGTGATGCCGCCGACCTCGAAGAGCATCTGGTTTTCTGTGGGAAGAATGACGATGCTTTCGTCGTCCACCGAGGCGGCTATGCGCGAGAGTTCGAGGAGCGTCCGTGCCGGAGTGATGGCCTGCAAGGTGCCGGAGACTGACGACTCAAGCGGTGTCTCTTTCACGCTCAGACGGTAACTGTCGGTCGCCACCATCCGTACCGAATGCCGGGAAAAGTGAACAAGGACACCGGTCAATACCGGGCGGGTCTCGTCGCGAGAGGCCGACGGAGCCACACGGTCCACAGTTTCGATGAAGGCCGCGCGGCTAACCGTGAATCTGTCTCCCGCAAGAGTCGGGAGCTGAGGGAAGTCCACCGCAGGTAGCGAATGAAGGTTGAAGAGCGACTCGCCTGCTTGGATCTCTACTTGCGTCTCCCCGACCCTCTGCTGCAAGGTCACCGCTCCCACGGGAAGACTCCTCGCGATATCGGTAGCGATGCGGGCCGGCAGCACCAGCGCCCCGGGTTGCTCTACTTGCCCGGCCAAAGGCGCCTTTATCGATATCTCCATGTCCGTGGCGGAGAGTGTCGTGCCTTCCTCGCGAGCATCGATCAGCACACCGGAGAGCACTTGGATCGAACTGCGAGATGAGACGGCCTTGTTCACGATACCCAGACATTCAACGAGCGCCTGCTTGGTGGTGACAAGTTTCATCGAGGCTCCTCACTCACGGGATGGGGATGATGTGCGCTTACTGTTTCTATGGATTTGTATGTAAGACATAGTCGATGTAATAGGTCCTGTGGAAGGTGTTGAGAAACGAGTGGGTGTGGCTGTCGGAGCGGGAACCCGGAGCCGGTCGGTGTGCGTAACGTGTGAAGAAGTGGGGGACGGGAGAGTGTGCGGCGGCAAGGCGCGGGCCGCGGGGCACGGGGGCTGGCGCCGTCCACAGGGAGCCATCCAGTTATCTACAAGACGCTGTGCAGACAGAGTCATCGAGCGCTCTTCACCCTACTAGTGAGTCTCTGGACGCGGTTGTACATCTCACGATCTTCTCGCATGAGCTTAGCGATTTTGTCCACCGCGTGAAGGACCGTGGTGTGATCGCGATTGCCGATACGCTCGCCGATCTTGGGAAGACTCGCGTCTGTGAGCTCCCGCGCCAGGTACATCGCCAGGTGCCGGCTTTCGACGATGGTGCGGGAGCGCTTGTCGCCGGTGATCTCGGTCACCGAAATGCCGGTCGTCTCGGCGACGGCGGTGAGGATGAGGTCGATGGTCACTTTGCTCGAAGGGGTCTCAGGGATGTCTTTGAGAACTTCGCGGGCCAAATCGACGTCGATGGGCCGTTTGGTCACCGACGAGTAAGCCACCACACGAATGAGACAGCCTTCGAGTTCACGGATGTTCGTAGGGACGCGCGAAGCGATAAGGTTGAGCACTTCCTCGTCTGCCAGCACAATGCGGTCGCTTCGCACTTTCTTCCGGAGGATGGCCACCCGGGTTTCGAGGTCCGGGGGCTGGATGTCGGTGATCAGTCCCCACTCGAACCGCGAGACCAGCCGGTCCTCGAGAGTGGCCAAGCCCTTCGGGTGGCGGTCCGAGGTGATGACTATCTGTTTCTGGGCGTCGTAGAGGGCGTTGAAGGTGTGGAAGAACTCCTCCTGCGTCTGCTCCTTCTTCTGCAGGAACTGTACGTCGTCGATGAGAAGCACGTCGATCGTGCGGTACCTGTTCTTGAAGCCTTCGATGCTGTCATCCCTCAGCGAGTTGATGAAGTCGTTCGTGAAGGTCTCCAGCGTGACGTAGCGGACCTTGAGCCCGGCATGATTGCGGAGGGCGTAGTTCCCGATGGCCTGGAGGAGATGGGTCTTGCCCAGGCCGACTCCGCCGTAGATGAACAGCGGGTTGTACTGAGTCCCGGGAGTCTCGGCCGCCGCGAGGGCCGCCGCGTGGGCGAACCGGTTGGACTGGCCTATGACGAAATTGTCGAAGGTGTACTTTCCCATCAACCCAGCCACAGAGGGCGTGCGCTCGCCGGAAACCGCAACAGCGCTGCCGCCCGACTGAACAAGCCCGGTGGGGCTACGATCGACGGGTCCCGCGAGCCGGGCGTGTCGGCTGCCCTCGGCAGCTCTCGAGCCGGGCGTGTCGGCGCCGGTGACGAGGTGGTCGCGCACGACCTCGTCGAGAACGGCGGCCCGGGACATGGCAGGAGAGACGACGATATTGAACGCGACGGGCTCGCCGATCACCTGAGAGACCGCGTCGGCCATCAGGGTGCGGAAGCGCGTATCGATCCAGTCTCGTGCGAAATCCGAGGCCACCCCCACGGAATAGGCGCCGTCCCGGAGTCCCAGACCCACGGTGGGCTCGAACCAGATGCGGTACGTACCTTCGTTGACCTGCTGGGAAATCAGGTCAAGAGCCTGCTCCCAGATTGGATCCCCGGTCGTTCTCTCCACCAATGCCCCTCTCCACCATCCCCACGACGGCGGGCGCTCGCTGCGCTCCGTCGCCTACAGCACGGTATTCAGATACGCAAGCCCCGCGTCGGTCACCGAGCGATGTCCGGTCGGCCCAGAAGAGACGAAGCCCGCTTCCTCGAGCGTGACGAGGTCTCTGTAGGCTGTCGACGTCGACACGCCGAGTTCCTGGGCCACGCGGGTCGGGCCGACTGGGGCGAGCTCGACCGCCAGAAGCAGGGTCTTAAGCTGGCGCTCAGGGAGATTATATGACGGGACCGCTGCCGGCGTGAGAGCGGTTTCGGGTTGCGGCCGAAGTCGGGCTGTCACCACCGTGCCCCGGCCTAGGTTGTCCTCTATGTCGAGATCCCCCTGTAGGCTGGCCAGTGTCTCCCTCACCATAGCGAAGCCCGACCCCACCCCTCGGATCGTCTGCCGCGCCCGCGCGTCGGCCGAGGTGAAGCCGGGCCGTAGGGCGGCGTCCTTGTCGGGGATGCCCGGCCCCAGGTCGCTCACGCGCAGGGTGTTGCCGCCATCAAGGATGGTCACGACCACACCCCGGAAAGACGCATGCACGAGGTTCTCGATGAGTTGCTCGAAGATGGGGAGTGGGAGCCGTCCCCCTCGCTCGCGAGCGAGCGCATGCGCCCGTACCGCGAGGCCATGTATCAATTCGGGAAGATGCTCGTCGTCCAGCGGATACTCGGTGACCGTGATCACCTGGGGCGGGTAGAGCCGGTCGCCGTACACCGCGATGCGGGGCGGATCCATCTCGGTTGAGCCCGGCGGAGGCCCAGGCGATGAGTCGAGGCCGTTCATCAGGCAGATGCAACCTCAGATTGTAAAGGAAGACGGACGTGCCGGAAGCTAACCGCAATTCTAACCGCGACGGAGGGGTTTTTCCACAGGCATTGGTCTCCAAGAAGTGCGCAAAGTGCAGTTCTTTGCTTTCAGAAGCGTGTGGAAGGTGCACCGTGCCAGGGGCCGTAGAAGGGCTGTTTGCAGGGAGATACCGTCAGTTATCCACAGGTATGTCCACACCTGTGCAAAACGTGCAGAACCACGGCACACGACGCCCGCATACAGCAGCTTTTCTGTTGAAAATGGGGAAAGTCATGTTCCGGCGGGGTTCCGTGGGGCTCGCATCGAGGCCTGCTGGGTGCGCCATCCGACGAACTGGAGGGCTCGAGGCGGCCGGCGTGAGCGTGGGCTGCCGAGTACGTGGGTCACGGGGTGCGAGGGAAGGCGAGAAGGATGGTCGTGAAGCCGGCCTGACGCCTCGGGAACGGCGCCGAGGCTGCCGTGGGCACCCGAAGAGCAGGTCGGCGGGGCTGCGAGAGGGTGTAGAGTCGCCGGAGGTCGACGATGCTGAGTGAGGATCGTGCGCCAGTGGCGTCCCACTGTCGTCGGGTTCCACAGCGGCGATGCGACGCGACGCGACTAATGGGTGGGCGGCAGGCAATTATCCACAGTATCCACAGGGGCCTGTGTACGCCTGCAGCGGGCGGCGGCAGCGAACCAACGAAAAGGGCGAGCGGGGCCGCTTTGGTGAGTTATGGTGCGATTGACGAGAGGGTGCTGGAATTGTATACTTCTGCACCCTTTGTGCGCACCGACGCGGTGCGACCGTGGGAAGCATTGTGTGGGGCTCTGAACGGGATCGGGCCGGTCTTCATGGCCAGGCGTGGTCCTAAATGTATAGACGAGAATTGAGGACGCGTGAAGAGGACCTACCAACCCAACAAACACCGGCGCAAGAAGACTCACGGCTTCCGGGAGCGCATGAGCACGCGTGCCGGCAGGGCGGTGCTCAAGCGCAGGCGCGACAAAGGTCGTAAAAGGCTCTCGGCGTAGCGAAGGGTGAATCGGTCCGGCGGCCGTCTGTCACGCTCGGAGGACTTTGCCCGTGTCTATCGCATGGGCCGGTCTGTTGCCAACAAGTACGTGGTCCTATACTATTTCGAGCGCTCTGAGTCGCAAGGTGTCGCTGTTGCGGCCGTTCCGCGGGTGGGTTTCTCGGTGTCGCGACGGCTCGGCACCGCGGTCGATCGGAATCGCATAAAGCGTGTGCTGCGGGAAGCCCTGCACGCGCATGCCGGATCTCTCAGGGGGAACATGGATCTCGTGATCATCGCCCGGGCGCCAGTTGTAGGGTTGCTCGAGGAGGATGGTTTCAAGGCAGTCGAGCAGAAGATGGTCGAGGTGCTGCGCAAGGCCTCTCTCATCTTCCCAGAGGAGCGGTGTCAGCCATCTCCATGAGTCGTCATTTGAATCCGGCCAGGGCACTATTGGTATGGGCCATCCGCGGCTATCAGACTTTCATCTCGCCTGCGCTTCCTCGCAGGTGCAAGTACTACCCTTCATGCTCTCAGTATGCGCTGGACGCTGTGACCAAACACGGGGTTCTGCGTGGGCTCGTGCTCATCGGCTGGCGGCTGCTGCGCTGCAACCCCTTGAGCTACGGGGGGTATGACCCCGTGGAGCGGCAGCGGCTGTTCGGCCACCGGGGGACGCACCAGGGACACCGGCATTGTCGTGCCGGCGAACCCGCGGGTAGCGCGGGCATCTAGGCGATTCGCATGCAGAGCATCTTCTCTCCACTAAGCGGCTTCTTCTTCACGATCCTTCGGTTTCTCCACGAGAACGTGGGGGTCAGTTGGGCTTGGGCGATCGTCCTCTTGACGGTGATCGTACGGGTGGTCCTCGTTCCGCTTACTTGGCGACAGATCAAGAGCATGCGGGCGATGCAGGCGCTGCAGCCGCAGTTGAAGGCTCTGCAGGAGAAGTACAAGAACGACCGCCAGATTCTCAACCAGAAGGTGATGGAGTTCTACCGCGAGAACAAGGTCAGTCCCTTTGGTTCGTGCCTGCCGCTATTGCTGCAGATGCCGGTCTTCCTCGGGCTGTTCTACATGTTGCGGGAGCAGGGACGGGCCGTCTGGCCTCAGTTGGGGTCCGCCGCCATCGCCCAGAAGAACATCGGCGCGTTCGCGGCCGTGTGGCACTCGTCTCCAGTCGGCTGGCTGTGGGTCTCGGACATCACGAAATTCAATATCGTGCTGATGTTCTTGTACGTCGCCAGTCAGTTCGTGGCCTCGTGGCAGATGTCGCGGAAGGGCGCGGGCCAGCAGAAGATGATCGCCTACTTCATGCCGGTGGTAGTCGGTATCTTTATGTACATCTACCGGTGGCCCGCCGGTCTCTTCATCTATTGGTTCACGTCCAACCTGTGGACGATCGCACAGCAGTATGTTGCCGAGAAGATCGCGCCGATGCCTATCCCGGTAGCTCCGGCAGCTTCGGCAGCGTTGACGCCCACTCCGGCAAAAGTGAAGACTACCCCGGCCCGCCCGGCTGGGAAGACCCCGGCCCGGCCGGCTGGGAAGACCCCGGCCCGCCCGGCTGGGAAGAC
>PMIZ01000132.1 GCA_003157225.1 Actinomycetota bacterium
GTCTCGCCGGGCTCGATCACATCATCGAGGTGCCCGAGCAAGGCGGCGTCGTAGGGAGAGCCGAAGTCCTGACGATCGAGAAAGCCTACCGCGGGGGCGGCGGCTATCTCCGCCGAGGGCCAGGCGAAGNNCTGCGGACCACGCCCGCGTGCTCCTGCTTCTTGCCGCCCACGAAGCCCGGAGTGTCCACGAAGACCACCAGCGGCAGGTTGAAGGAGTCACAGAACCGAACGAAACGTGCACCTTTTGCACACGCGAAGACGTCCAGTCTGCCGCCGAGGTGCCCCGGCTGGTTGCCGACCACACCGACCGCTCTGCCTCCGAGGCGAGCGAAACCGATGACCAGGTTCTGCGCCCAGGACGGGCTCATCTCAAAGAACTCTCCCTCGTCCACCACGTGCTTCACGACCTCACGCATGTCGTACGGCCCGTCCGAACGCACGGCTCCGAGGGCTAACAGCTCTTCGTCCATGCGGGACGCGGGGTCTAGTGGCGGCGTGCGAGGCGTCTCCTCCAAGTTGTTGCCGGGGAGATAGGAGAGCAGCCGTCTGATCAACTCGAGGCATTCTGCCTCATTATCGGCCGCGAGGTGCGCCACCCCGCTCTTTTCAGCGTGGGTCCTTGCCCCGCCGAGTTCCTCATAGGCCAGATCGGGGTCTTCCTCNNTCTGGGGAGTCGATGGGCCGGCCAAGGTAGAGTTGGCCCGAACCCTTCACCATGATGTTGAAGTCGGTCAGCGCCGGCGAATAGGCGGCCGAGCCGGCGCACGGGCCCATGACGGCCGCTATCTGCGGCACGAGCCCTGACGCCATGACGTTGCGGAAGAACAGCTCGGAGTAGCAGCCGAGCGAGGCCGCGCCCGCCTCCACTTCGTCCGGCCCCACTCGCGGCGCATGCCCGCCGTCATAGATTCCCACCACGGGGGCGCCGTTCTTCATGGCCAAGTCCATGATCTTGATCATCTTCGCCCCGAACATGCGGCCCAGATTCTCCTCGAGGGCCTCCCCATCCTGCGAGAACACGTACACGTCCCGCCTATTCACCTTCCCATGACCTGTGACGACTCCCTCTACGAAGACGTCGAGCTCCACGAACGTGTCGGGATCCAGAAGACGGATCACCCGCTCCCGCGCGCTCCCCATCCCCCGCTTGCGACGGGCGGCGATGCGTTCCGGTCCACCATTCTGGAGGGCTTCCAGCTTCATCCGGCGCAGCTGTTCGGTCCTGTCGTCGGCACTCATCTCGGTCGCACCCGCCCTCTTCGCAGTTGACCCTCCGTCCGGTACCCGCGGCCCGCCGAGGGCAGCCTCCCTGAGACCGGAACCAGACCGTGCCATGTTACAGCCTCGGGCATCTACTATGGTAGGAGCAGAGCTGAACCGGTGCTCGGCATCGCCGAATGACCTTCTTCTCGGATTGTTGAAGGCGGCCCTCTCCTAGCGGCCTCTTCAGCCCGGTTCCGCCTGGAAGTTCGCGGCGAGCTCTTTGCCCCAGGCATCGATGGCGTTCCAATCCCGGATGTCGGCCGCCGGTATCTTCTTCAGAGCGGGCAGGAGAGTGAACGGAAGGCCCAGCGCCGTGGGATCGAACTTGCCGCCGAATACCTTCACGGCCATGGGCGAGAACCAAGGGAACTTGGCAAGCTCCTTGTCGAGCTGAGCAATCACCGCGTTCCATTCCTTTTCGACGTCGTTGAAGGGCCCCAAAGCAAAGACGGCCACGGGCAGGTCAGTCAAGGCAGTCTGCTGCCGGGAGAGGAAAACCAGCGCGTCCTTGTGCCAGAGGAACATCTGCAGCGGCGCTCCAACGACGACGCCACCATATCCCTCAAGCGTCTTCACCTCGCGGAGGGGCTTGACATCGACATCGAGCGAGGCTCCGCGCAGCGATTTCGCGACCGCTTCCGCGACCTCCTGGGTCGAACCATACCGGGTGGCGAACGCAACAAGCACCGGGCCCTTCATCGCGTCCTCCTAGGGGCCGTCGGATTCGTCTTCGGCATCAGCGCAGCGCCCTTCCATCTGCGCGACCCCCAGTTCCTCGGCGTCGTCGCTGCCATCAGGACCCGCCAACGAAAGAAGCTCGCCCACGTTTTCCGCCGGAATCCCTTCCACGTCCTTCAGCTTGCGCTC
Organism: Actinomycetota bacterium; assembly: GCA_003157225.1. Next base: position 2,133 of record PMIZ01000132.1, read on the forward strand.
GATGGTGCGGCTCTTGCGTGCCGCGTCCTCGATGGTGCTCGACGCCTGATCGAGCTTCTTGTGCACCTTCTCCAGCAGACCGCCGAATTGTCCGAATTGCGTCTTCACCGCGCCCAAGAGCTGCCACACCTCACTTGAGCGCTTCTCGATGGCGAGCGTGCGGAAGCCCATCTGCAGGCTGTTGAGAAGAGCAGCAAGAGTCGTGGGGCCCGCGACAATGACCCGGCAGTCGGATTGCAAGGACTCGGCCAACCCGGGGCGCCGCAGTACTTCCGCGTAGAGCCCCTCGGTGGGCAAGAACATGATGCCGAAGTCGGTAGTGCGCGGAGGATCCAGGTACTTGCCCTGGATGTCTTTGGCGGACAGCTTCACCCTTATCTCGAGACCCTTCAATGCCTGTTCCATGGCCACCGCGTCCCCCTGGGCCTGCGCCTCGAGCATCCGCTGGTAGTCCTCCATCGGGAACTTGGCGTCGATGGGCAGCCACACCGGCGAGCTGTTGCTGCCCTGGCCCTGCCCGGGCAGCCGGATGGCGTATTCGACCCGCTCTCCGCTCCCTAGTTTGCATGCCACGTTGGCCTCATACTGATCGGGAGTGAGTACCTGCTCCAGAAGCATGTTGAGCTGGACCTCGCCCCAGGTTCCGCGAGTCTTCACGTTGGTAAGCACGCGCTTGAGGTCTCCGACTCCATCGGCCAACACGCGCATCTCGCCCAAGCCTTGATGGACCGCCTCAAGTCGCTCGCTCACCTGTTTGAAGGACTCACCGAGCCGTTTCTCGAGGGTGGAAGTGAGCCGCTCGTCGACCGTCTGGCGCATCTGCTCCAGCTTGGCGGCATTGTCCTCTTGCAGCTTCTGCAGCCGGGTGTCGACGGTGGCCCGAAGTTCCACCATGCGCTGCTCATTGGAGCTGGTGAGTTTGACCAGCTGCTCGGAGAACGTATCGAGCTGGCCCTTCTGTTGCAGACCCAGCTGACCGATGTTGGTCACCGCGGAGTCGCCCCAGTGCTTGACCGAGCCCCCCAGTTCCTCCCGGACCTGCTGGCCATTCCGCGCCGCCTCCTCGCGTCCTCTCTCCATCTCTTCGCGCAGCAGGCGCTCCCCCCGTTCTTGCCCGCGCTCCAGCTGCTTCAGAGACTCGCCGACGACGCCCTGGCGCGCCCGGCCGAGCACGGCGGCGAGCAGCACGACGACGACAACGAGTAGGACGACGGACACGATGCCCAGCACTTCCAGCATGCTTGACCTCCATGAAGACAGGCGGCGCGCTTCCGGATCACGGTACCAACTTAGCACGCGCCCCGGACAGGAAGGCCGTGTTGTCCTAGCCGGTCACACGCGCACTCTCGCGCAGCCTACTTCGCAACCGCGTAGACGAGCACCGCGACGAAGCCCACTGCCTGAAGGATGGCGGCCAATATGAACGTCACCTGGAACCAATCCCAAGTCTCCATTTGTGTCGAACCGAAGAGACCTCCCACCAGACCGAAGACCCCCTTGTTCGGCTCGTCGTCGACCGCCGAAAGCGGCTCCTCGAGCTCGAGCTCCTTCACCAGCCGGTCGTAGACACGGCAACGCTCGTTGAGCGCGACGCAGCCCCGCCTTACCACCCGGAAGGCGATGCAGGCGAGCACGAATCCCACCAAGAGTCCCACGAGGATGACCGCCGCCCTGACCCTGAGAACCGTACCGACGCTGGTCCCCGTGAAGATGAGCGCGACGGCGATCACCACCAACCACCACGTGTACTGTCTGGTCTCCTCCCAGACGGCCCGCTTCTGGGCGGCAACGGCACGACCGGCGAGCTTGAGCTGCAACCTCTTGCCGCCGAGCGCCCCCCATTGACCCTCGGGGATGTTGTCCATGAACGACTCCTTTCGCCGAGACGGGCACGTCCTTGTCGGGACGATAGCCCGCGCCAATGAGACAAGGCCACCAGCCCTCACGCTACGCCAATTGTGGCCGGAAATGAAGTGGCAACCACATAGGGCTTCTGGACCCCGATCTCCTCGCTCAGCTACAGCGGGGTGTTCATCATGAAGCCGCTAAGCCCCGGGAGCTCCGGCCGGGCCAACGTCCTTCGGCTTCTACTGGTCTATCCCGACGCCAGCTGGCACGAGGGAGGGGACCCGCGAGCCGACCCCGCGATACTGAAAGCGCGCTAGCGGGCGGGCAAGCTGCTGCAGCACCTCCTGAACCAAGTGGGGCCGCGGCACTTCCCTAGCTGCCGCGGCCCCCGTCGTTTGTGCCGCCGCTACTGCGCGTTGAGCGCAGCGCTCAGGGTCTCCCCTCGCCAATCCGGCGTGTAGTAAGAGTAGGCCGTTGAAGCCGCGCCTTTGCCGCGCACCGGATACAGCGCGACCGCTTTGAACGAGAAATTGACCGTGTCGCCGGGATTCATGTCCTCGATGTACACGATGACCTTTCGCCCGGCGACGTCGTAGCGTTTGATGCCGGGCTGTTTCAGCAGCCTGGCGAGTGAGTCGTCGATGGCGGCAAAGCCCGTCGGCACCGACACATCCAGCACCACCATGCCAGCCTTCACCGGCTCGGGTGGGTTGTAGGTCACCTTGACGTTGATGGCCACCTGGTCGTTCACGGCCACCTGGCCGGTGTCGTAGGCCACCTTGATGTCGAACACGCTCTTCGCCTGCTCGGCGGCCGGTAGGTTGTAGCGGAGCACTCCCTGTGCCACCGCTTCACCCGTGCCCTTGGCCGTCAACGTCACCGGCAGTCCCGCCGGGATCTCGATCATCTGGGTTACGTCGTAGTTCTCAGGCGTTATGTTCACCGTCTGGGTCGCGCCGCCCGCGGTCACCGTCAGCGTGAGGTTCGTGTCGGAAGCGCCCAGGGTGGCAAACTCAGTCAGTGCCTGCAGCGCGACCACTGTGTCCTGCGTGGTGCCGAAGCCGCCCTGGCTGTTCCGCTGCCCGACCAACCACTTGGCCGCCTGGGCCGCGTTCACCCGGTCGCCGCCGGCCATGAGCGCGAGCGTGGCATATGCGGTCGCCTCGATATCGAGCCCGGGCAGGTTGTCGATGGGAAGCAGGTCGCCCGCGTGGCGCGGACCGCCCAGAGGCGCCACGCCTTTGCTCCCGTCGAGCGGCTGGATGACGCCTCCTTCCCAGTGCAGACCGTTCTGATCTTCCACCGCCAGGCCCATGAGAGCGGTCAGCGCAGTCTCGGCCTTGCCGCTCTTGGCAAGTTCGAGCGCGTACGTGGTGAGCGCCAGGCCGTAGGGCTCGGCGATGTCCTTGAGCCTGCCTTCCAGGTAGTGGATGGCCTTGCCGGCCGCGTCGGTGTAGCCGGCCTCCAGCAAGGAGATGGCCACATAGGCTGTCAACGTGTCTTTGCCCTGCACACCGCCCATCATGTCCTGATGGCAGATGAACCCTACCGACTCGAAGGAGCCATCGGCCTTCTGGTGGCTGGTGATCCAGCTGGCGGCATCGGACAACACGCTCTCGTCGATGAACGTGAGTTTCTTGGCCTGGGCGAAGGTCTTGAGCACGAACGCGGTCAGCCAGAGACTCCCCGACTCGTCCTGCTCGCCGAAGGCCGAGAAGCTGCCGTCCGTGTGCCGGTAGGTGAGCTCGCGCTGGTAGCCGGTCACCAGAAGCATCTCCGCCTTGGCCTGGATCTCGGGTTTGAGCTGCCGGGTGCCTTGCAGGTATTTGAGGATGAAAGCGTCGGGTGCGAAAAGGATCATGTTCTGTTCCCCGCAACCGAACGGCATCTGGAGAAGCTGGTCGAGTCCCTGGATGGTCTGCGCCAGCAAGCTGCCCGACACAGCCACGAAGGCGTGCTGCGAGTCGGGGACGATCTTGAGAAGGTCCGGTAGCAAGAGGTTGAGGGTGCGTGACTGCCCGGCCGGGACGACCACATTCTCGACCGTTTCGCGACCCACGCCTTCCGGCTCTACGATCATGCTCTTGATCACGGCGTCGGCTGCTTGAGAACTACGCGCGCTCACCTTCACCAGCTGGGTGCCGATGGTCTTCGGCCGGATGCGGAACTGCGCGCTGCCGACGTCGCCGCCGGCGACGGTGATGGTGGTAGTGGCGCCGTCAAGCAGGTCAAACCAGGAGGCGTTCTCGATCTCGACCTGGATCTGCTGGGGCGTGTCCAGGTAGTTGTACACGGCGACCTTGAGCGGGAGCTCTTCGCCCCTGATGGCCGAATAGGGCAGGTCGGCCTGGAGGAAGAACGGCTGGAACACCACCAGCGACGCCTCGGCAATGCCGAGCCCCTTTGTGGGTGACAGGGCCACGGCTCGGAGGTCCCAGGTGGTGATGGAATCGGGGACGTCGTAGGAGAGCTGGGCCTTGCCCGCGTCGTCGGTCAGGGTCTCGTCCCAGATCCAAGTCTCGGGGAAGTACTGCCGCACCCGCTGGACCTCGGCCAGGTTACCCGACCCCTGGTGGCCGGGACCGCCGGCCACCGTCGTGGTAGTGGCGGCCGCGGCAGTGGTCGTGGGCGCATTTGCCGGGGCGGCCGCCCCCATCTTGGCCTCGTCCGCAAAGCGCATCGGCGACTCGAGTTGCTTGCCCTGGGGGATCGTCTTGTTGGAGAGAACGATCAGCCCGGCGTCCTTGAAGGTGTCGGCCGCGCCCGGGATGACTATCGTGCCGCCCAACTGCTCGATGTCGTGAAGCTCAGCCTGCGGCTGCATGTAGAGCCGCTCCAGCTCGGCGAAGACCTGATCCAGGTTGAGCCGGTTCTCGGCCAGGATGAAGACCGAGTGGTCCACGGCCACCAGTCCCACCTTGGCTTGGCCTTCGGTCTGCACGTCCAGTTGCACCTTATCCCCCGGCTGGGCCTGCTTGGTGCTGAAGGAGGCGCTCACTTTCTGCGGATAGTCACCGGCGACGTCGAAGGGCAGGGAGTCGGCCGCCACCTCGCTCGTCGCGAGTATCTGGTAGACCAGCAGACGAGCCGAAGGGGCCATGTCGGGCGTCACCTTGAAGGAGATGTCTTGCCCGGAGCTGCTCGTGAACACCACCCGACCGCGAGCGACCACCTCGTAGTAGAAGGTGCCCGTCCCGTTCGTCGAGGTGACATGGAAGTTGGCCGTACCACCAACGGACAGCGCGAGAGTGCCCTTCTGCTGCACGTGGATGAAGCTGCCCGAGGGAGAATATGAGGCACCCAGTTCGGCGTTGGCATAGGAGTCGCCGACGTTGGCCTGGATCGACATGCGCATGGCTTTCGAGGGCGGCGTGAGCTGCAGTAGCCCTGTGCCCCGGCTCGTCTCCACTTTGCGGGTCTCGTGCGTCAGCTCGTTGTAGCTCTCATCGTAGTACTGCACGTCGACAGAGACTTCCGACTCGACGGGATCACCGCCCGGAGTGGAGGTGACGACCATCACGCTAAAGGGCAGCTTGGGCTTGAAGGCGGAGCTTTCCGGGATGAGCTTGATGTTGAGCGGCGAGTCGGCCACCGTGACCAACTCGGTGTCGGTCTGTTCGTAGCCTGTGGACTTCTCGACCACGGTGATATCCAACCGGACATTCCCCTCGCCGCCCGCTTCGGGGACACCAGCGACATAGCCGGCGGGCTGGATCTTGAAGTCGCCCTGGCCGTCGATGGTCCCGCTGTAGGTGGCGTATTCCTCCCATTCGCCCACGTAGCGGGAAGCGATGACCTTGAGTTCACCCTTGACGGACTTGCCATAGCTGTAGGTAGCCGAAACGTGCCCGGTGATGCTCTCGTCCACGAGGAACCAGCTCTTGCCGAGGTCAGCCTTCACCTCGTACTTGGGAAGCACGTACTCTTCTACTTGTACGTCCAGTTCGGTCGAGGCGTCACCGGCATACACCGTCAGCTTCCAGACCCCGAGATTGGGTTCGGTGGAGAGCGGCAGTTGCGCGGTGACCGTGCCGTACTGGTCGGTGGTCAAGACCTGCTTGGAGATCTTGACGCCCTTGGCGTCCTGCACCTCGACGGTAGCTTGGGTCTGCACGGGCTTCAGCTCAGAGTTGAGAGCGACCAGGCGGATCTGGATGGTCTGCCCCGGCTTGTAGATGGGCTTGTCGGTCTGCAGAAAGAGCAGGGTGCCAGCCTGTATCCGCACCGGTGTCACTTTGGAGAAGCCACTGCCCTGCACCTTCACCTGATAGTCCCCAGGCGCCACGGTCGGGAGCCTGAAGGCCACCGTACCCGTGCCGTTGATGTCGCCCGTGCCGCTGGCTATGGTCTTGGTCTTGCTCTTGTCGAGCACCGCGACCGTCACCTGGCTTCGGGCAGGCTTGGTGCCGTTGGTGAGCGTGAACGAGAACGAGGCCGTCTCGCCCGCCCGGAGAACGCTTGGCACCAGCGCTACGTAGCCGTCGACCTTGGAGTAGATCTTCGCGCTGCTGGTCGTCTGAGCAAGGACGCTGGCGCCACATCCCGCGACGAGTGACGCCAGCAGCCCCACGAGAACGAGTAGGACTAGAATTCGCAACCGAGCCACGACCCACCTCCCCAGTGTTGGATACGGGCTCAGACGAGGCGACACGGGAATCAGTTTCCTACTGCCTCACCAGCGCCGCGATGCCGCCCTCATAGTAGGGCTCGGAGAAGAGCACGGTCTTGGCTCGTTCCTTGGTGATGGTGATGCAGGCGCCTACCATGTCCACGTGGCCGGAGGCCACGGCCTGTATGAGTTGGCCGAAGTCCATGTTCACCACCTGGATCTGCATGCCCAGCTTCTGCGCGACGTATGTCGCCAGGTCGACGTCAAACCCCACGATCCTCCCGTTCGCATCCAGGAACGAGAACGGCTCGGTGATCGCCGCGGTGCCGAACTTCAGCGTGCCGTTGGTGGCCGGCAACTGCAGCGGCTCGGTCTCCACCGGGGCGCCCTTGTCGGGAAGCCAGTTCTTGAGCAGCTTGTCGTACGTCCCATCCGCCCTGAGCGCCGCCACCACTTGGTCGATTGTGGTCTTCAGCCGCGTGTTGTCGAGGGCCACTGCGAATCCGTAGTCATCCACGGTGATGAGCTCAGGCAACACGACGAGTCCCTGATTCTTGGCCGCGATGTTCTTCAAGATGGGCTGATCGTAGGCGGCCGCGGTGGCCTCCCCTTGCTTCACCGCGAGACAAGCATCCAACGCCGACGCGTAGTATTTGAACTTGGCTTTGGGTAGTCTCGAAAGCACGAGTTGATCGGCTGCCGTCCCGCTTGGCACGGCGAAGACCTTCCCCTCAAGCTGGTCGATGCTCGTTATCGCCTTGTCTGAACAACCACCTGCTCCCAGAAGCACCGCCAGTGCCAGCATCACGGACCATATGATTGACCTTCGGACTGACCCTCCGAGCATCGTCGGCCTCCTGTCTTGCTGTTTCAACTGGAAGTATCGGCCACCCGAAAACCGAGGATTAGCGAGCAAGGTGACTGGGGGTGTGGCCGGGAGCCCTCCGCCTTTCCGGCGACAGGGTGTGACTCCCGATAGAGGCTCCGTTCGCCCCCCGGGGTTAGCTGGAATAATGTGGTCTATGGATTCACCTCAGCCGGCGCCTAGTGAGAGCGGCCCCTCGATCTGGCCGGACGATCGTCCGCGCCTAGCCGGCCGTCTGCTGAAGCTCGCCCGGCACGATTGGCCGGTGTGGCTTGTGGCTTTCACGGTGTTCGCCAACGGTTCGCTCGACGTGATCGCCGCCCTGCTTGCGAACCACCCCAAGATGCACAGAGTCGGTGTCGCCCTGCCCTTCGGCATCTCGACCTGGAACCGCAGCGCGACCATCGTGCTGGGTTTCACGCTCGTGTTCTTCTCCTTCCACCTGTTCCGCCGGCGCAAGCTCGCCTGGTGGCTGGGCGTGTCGACGCTGATGCTGGTCGCGGGCTTGCACGTCTTCTGGTCGCGGCACCCCTACCTCTCCTCCAGCGCGCTCGTGGTGATCATCTTGCTGCTTCTCACCCGCCACAGGTTCACAGTGAGATTCGAGCCTCGCGGCAGCCTTCGCGGACTCTGGCTGATGGCGATCACCCTCGCGATAGCCCTCATCTGGGGAACCGTCGCCTTCTATCTGCTCGATAGTCGCGATTTCGGCAGGGAGTTCGGGTTCGGTGAAGCGATGCTCCGCACCTTGCGCCAGTTCGTACTTGTCGGCAACGCCGATCTCCTCCCGCGCTCGCGCAGCGCCCACGCGTTCCTGATCGTGCTCAGCGTACTGGGTGTGACGGCCGAGGCGCTGGCCCTCACCAGCCTCTTTCGTCCAATCGTCTACAGGACTACCACTCTGCCTCGCGAGCGGCGCCGCGCCAGGGGCCTTGTTTTGGAGCACGGACGGTCTCCCTATGACTACTTCAAGGCATGGCCCGACAAGTCCCTGTTCTTTCCCACTTCCGGCTCCTTCGTCGGATACAGGGTGCATCACGGAGTCGCCGTCTCGCTCGGCGACCCGGTGACGCCGCCGGGAGAGTTGGAGGAATCGGTCAAGGGCTTCATACGTTTCGCCCGCGACAACGGTTGGGCGGCAGCCTTTCTCATGCCCGAGGACTTGCCGGTCTACCGTCAGTTGAATCTCTGGTTCATCAAGATCGGAGAGGAAGCCAGCGTGAACCTCGAGCACTTCCTGGGCGTCACCGCCAAGAACAAATACTTCCGCTACATCCGCCGGGCGATGGAACAACGAGGGGTGACCTTCACCCGAAGTATCCCGCCCCATCCGCATGCTCTCATCGACGAGCTCGAGAAGTTGTCCACCGAGTGGATCGGACAGACGCGTTATCGTGAATTCGGGTTCGTCCAGGGAACCTTCAGCCGCGAATACCTAGCCGAGACCATCCTGGACGTGCTTCGTGACCAAGAGGGGAACGCCATCGCCTACATCAACGAGACGCCTTCTTTTCGCCCGGGCGAAAGAAACTTCGACATGATGCGCCGGCTCCCGGGGTCGCATTGGGCGACCATGGACTATCTCTTTCTGCGGACCATGGAGGCGCTTCACGGCGAGGGGTACAGAAGCCTGAACCTCGGCCTGGCTCCCTTCAGGGGAGTGGGCTCGGACCCGGGCGCCACCTTACTCGAGCGCACCATGCGGAGGGTCACAGCGTACACGCAGCGTCTTGCTCGTACCCAAGGTCTCTCGGAGTACAAGAAGAAGTTCGAGCCGGAATGGGAGAGCCGCTACGTCATCTACGAAGGGGGCCCGCTGTTCCTTCCCCAGGTCGCCCTAGCCCTAACTACGATAGCCTAGGGATGGTGGACGCTTCGCGCAAACACCGGCGGGCGAGAGCGTGGCGACAGGTTGCGCTTCTCGTGCTCTTTGTGGGCATCACGGTCTCGGTCGCGTTCGAATTCACCAGCCCACGGGAGTTCGCCACGGCTATGGCGTCGGCCTCCTGGCTGTGGATAATCGTGTCGGCGCTGCTCTTCGCTGCCTCCTTCTACGTTTGGGCCCTGCTCTTTCGGGTGAGCTTCGCAGCCGCCCAAGTGAGGTCGCGGACATCCCAGCTGGTGGGGCCGATCATGGTCTCCATCTTCCTCAACACGGCCGCTCCGGTGGGAGAGGCCATCTTCGTGGATCACGCCATCGAGCACGGGGAATCGGGCGCGAAAGCCGCGGCCGGCACCATCCTCAGTCTAGCCGTCGACCTAGCCACCACGATTCCCTTCATCGCTATCGGGCTGGTCTTCCTGGGGTCGTCGGGCAAGCTGCCCGTGTACTACGAGGTGGTGAGCGCCCTCTTCGTGTTCGTGGTGGCTCTCATGCTCGGCACGCTGTGGCTGGCCAAAGCGAAGCGCACCTGGCTTGAGGCCGCGTTGCGATGGGCGGAGCGCTTTGTCAACTGGGCCAGACGGCTCCTCAGGCGTCCGGAAAAGGCCCCCGGCGACTGGGCCGCCCGCAGCGCCGCCCAGTTCGGCGAAGCGGCTGAGTCGATGGCCGGGAGTCCGGGCCTGTTGGCCCTGGCGATCGGCGTCGGGCTGCTCTTTCATGCCGTCAACGCCGCCGGGCTCTACACCCTATGCCTGGCCTTTGGGCAACACGTCGCCCTCGGAACCGTCACGGCCGCCTTCAGCATGAGTGTGGTGCTCTACGTGGTAGCGGTGACACCCCAAGGAGCAGGACCCACCGAGAGTGTGATGGCCTTGCTCTTCACCAACATGGGGGTCGGTTCCGCCACCGCTGTTGTCATCGCCATCACCTACCGCATCTTCAACGTTTGGATACCGATACTAGCCGGATATCTGATAGCAAGACGCATGCGCATCTTCGGAGGCCGGGCCAGCGCCTCAAAAGACACAGCGGGCGAGCGACTGTGACCATCACCTACTGAGGCCAGACTGTCATGACAGAAGAACGACGAAGACAGCGCGAACACCGCCCTATCTCCCCGCTGCCACGCGGGCTGGCTGTCCTCTTTTTGGCCATCTGCCTGGGACTCATCCCCCAGGTCATCAGTCTGAGCTCCTCGCTCACCCAGACTGCGATAGCCAACCACTGGCGCGCTGTCTGGGTGGGCCTCGACATCTCCGAGGCGCTGGTATTCCTGCTGACCGCTTGGTTCATCTACTTCAGGTCGGCGTTCGCGGCGATCACCGCCTCGGTGGCGGCCACCCTGCTGTGGCTGGACGCCTGGTTCGACGTGCTGACCAGTTTCCGCAAAGGCAGCCTGGCCACGGCCACGAACCTGGCGGTGTTCGTCGAAATCCCTCTCGGCTTCTTCTGCTTCTTCGTGGCGTTTCGGACCCTCGGGTTGCTCCGGAAGCCCAGCAGCGAATGTGACCCCGAGATGGGCGCGGACGATCCGCGTCTACGGGACTAGCAGCCTCGTGACGGCTCGAGAAGTCACTCGTCGATGGTGCGGGCCGCTGGCTCCAAGGTGGCCGCACTCCGCCCCAACGCCGCCTGCTCTTCCTCGGTTAGGCGCCACTGCTCGATCCGACCTATTCCGCTCCGCCCGACGGAGACAGGCACTCCCACGCTGATCCGCCGGTAGCCATACTCGCCGTCCACCACGGCGGAACACGGCAACACCTCGCCGGTATCGTCCCGGATGGCGCGAAGCAGAGTCGCCATCCCAACCGCGCACGTCCAACCGGCGGTGCGTCCCGACTGCAGCGCCTCGTAGCGCCTGAGGATGTTCGGGATCTCCGCCAAGATGCCGGCCCTTTCCTCCCGGGTGAACTCGACCACCCGGCCGTCGACGCGCACCGAGCTAAAGAGCGGCACCTGGGTAGGACCGTGCTCGCCGATCACCGTGCCCTCCACTATCATGCTCTGTCGGGCGCCGGCGGCATTGATGACCCCGTCGAATCCCACCAGGTCGTCGAGGGTCCCGGCCGAGACCTTCACGCCCTGCGCCGAGGCGGCCGTGCCGATGTCCAAAGCGTGCTGCTGCGCGACATTGAGCCGAAGGTCTACTAGCAGTATCTCGGTAGCGAGTCCCGAGATCGCCGTGTAGAAAGCCACGGGCGC
>PMIZ01000183.1 GCA_003157225.1 Actinomycetota bacterium
GCCCGAGCGCTCTACCACCGGCCCGAGGTACTTGTCCTCGACGAGGCTACCAGCATGCTGGATGGTGAGACAGAGGCGCGGGTCTTCTCGGCCATCGAGAAACTGGCCCACGAGCTGACCCTCATCGTCATCGCCCATCGCCTCGCCACCGTCCGGCGCGCCGACACCATTTATCTGCTCGAAAAAGGAACCGTCGCGGCCCATGGCACCTTTTCGGAGTTGCTAGAGAGCAACGAACAATTCAAGAGGATGGCCCACGGCCGCGCCTGAACGGGACTCCGGGGCTCATTTCGGTTGAAGGCCGCGCGTGCTGCCGGCAGAGATCTGACTGGTCTTCGGGATTGCGTGCTAGCCGTGGCACCACTCCGAGGGGGCCCTGGAACCATCGAGGACGGAATTGCGTGAGCAGGGCGTTCAGCGGAAGGTCGATGCATGAGCATTCTCCANNAAGCACCTTTGGTATTCGATCCCGGAGAGCCGGACCACGGACCTCCCAGGGAACAGCGATCCATTCGCTGTGGCGACGATCTTCCTCATGATGCAGACCGGCGTCGAGGTTCGGGTCCATGGCAAGGTGTCCCCATCGCTTCTGCGAAACCTGGCCGAATATCAGGCCGCTTGGGTCGCTTGGATGCCGACACTCAGAAGCGTGATGATTCGGGCGGATCAAGAAGAGGAAACAGCGCCGTCGGAGCCGAGAGAGGACGCCGTTCTCGCGTTCTCGGGGGGTGTGGATTCCAGCTTCACTGCCTTTCGGCACGCTCGCGCAGATGCTTCACGAATCCTGTACCGGCCAACCGCCGGCGTCATGGTGCACGGTTTCGACATCCCACTTGATGAGCCTGAGACATTCGCGGCGGCCGCGAAGCGATCTGAGTCCATGATGTCGAGCCTGGGCTTGGATCTGATTCCAGTGGCCACAAACTACAGGCAATTGGTGGAAGACTGGACCCATTCCTTTGGTGCCGCGCTCGCTTCGTGCCTGATGCTCTTTTCAGGTCGCTTCAGAGTCGGGTTGATCGGCCAGGGGCTTACCTATAGCGAGTTCTGCGCATTGCACGAGGGGTCAAATCCCCTTACCGACCCGATGCTGTCAAGCGACTTCTTCAGGATAGTGCCGGACGGGGCCGCCTTTGACCGGGCCGACAAGATATTCGCGATGCGGGATTGGAGTGAGTGTCTGCAGTATCTCCGGGTCTGTTGGGCCGGGCCTCAAAAGGACCGCAATTGTTGCGTCTGTGAGAAGTGCATCCGCAATATCCTGACATTCCGGGCGCTAGGTCTCGGGCTCCCGGCTTGTTTCGATCGGGATGTCGACCGGCAGCAGATCAAAACCATGAATCCTGGGCCCAAGGTCCTTGCGATGATCCGATATGCCGAACTGGGGCGGTTAGCGGCGGAGCGCGGTGCAGATGGCCCTTGGGTTAGAACCCTGGAGAAGCGCCTAGGGCGGTTGAAGCGGTCTCCGGGACCCCGAATCGTGCGGTATCTGAAGCACCCACGATACTACGCGGGCAGGGCATGGGAACGCCTGAAGTCGCCGGGAGAATAGGCCCTACGGGAGGCTGTGAGTTGAGGCCGAACACATGTGTGGGATTTCAGGAATACTGACCCTCGACGGCGGCAACACCTGCGAGAGGGACGTTGCGGCCATGACGAAGTCGCTGGCTCATCGTGGGCCGGACGGCGAGGGCGTGTATGTTTCGGGCCCTATCGGCCTTGGCCACCGCAGGCTTGCAGTACTGGATCTGGAGGAAACCGGCAACCAACCGATGCCCTTCGCGGGTGGCAGGTATTGGATAACGTACAACGGAGAGCTCTATAACTTCCTGGAGCTCAAATCGGTGCTCCAGGCTCACGGGCACTGTTTCCGGGGCAACTCGGACACAGAGGTCATCCTTGCCGGCTACGCCCAGTGGGGTGAGGCATGCCAACTTCGTTTCAACGGGATGTGGGCGTTTGCGATCTGGGACGCCGATGAGCGACGGCTCTTTCTCTCCCGGGACAGGTTTGGAGTCAAGCCGCTGTTCTATTACTGCGATGGGCATCGCCTGGCCTTCGCATCAGAAATGAAGGCATTTCTTCCGCTGGCGTGGTTTCCGGCGTCGTTCAGTCTCCCTGCAGTGTCGTGTTCCCTACAGGACCCTTACGCACTCGAACCGACAGCCTACTGCCTCCTGGAGGGCGTGAGGCGGCTAAGAGCTGGGCATTCAATGACGGTTGCGCAAGGTGGAGAGCCGAGTATTCGTCAATGGTGGCGGACCCTCGATCACCTGGAAGAGCCCGCCTCGGGCTTCAAGCGCCAAGTGGATGGCTTTCGCGAGAGGTTCGTGGATGCTGTGCGGCTGCGAATGCGGAGTGATATTCCCCTCGCGTGCACCCTCAGCGGCGGCCTCGACTCAAGCTCCATATTGAGCACAATGATGGAAGTTCATGGCACGTCTCATTCTTCGAACAGGCTGGCGGCGCAGCCTCCGACAGCCTTTGTGGCGTCCTTTCCCGAAACCAGTCACGACGANNCCGGCATGCTCGACGAGTTCGTGTTTCAGTGCGAGGAAATCCAAAGTCCCCATCCAGGCCCGTGGCTCCTCTATCGCGAGATGAGCAAGGCTGGGATCAGGGTTTCCCTGGAGGGTCATGGTGGTGACGAACTTCTTGCGGGCTATGTCGATCAGGTTCGGTTCGCGCGAGATGATGCTCTATTCCCTTTACCAAAGCTGGGGCGAGCCGTTGAGCTCACCTCGATCCTACGGCGGATGTCCAGTGAGGCGGAAGGACCCGCTTCTCTGCATGACTGGATAACCACTGGGAGACGGTACGCTGAACTGATGAAGGGTCGCCTAGGCAGGAGCCGTGGGACAAGTCGGAGGCAGGTCCCTGCAGCCGTGTTTCGGTGGCTTCGTATTCCACCCTTACAGGAACGAGCACAGGGGAGTGTGCCTGACGAAGCGGGACTCTCGCCCCTGACGGCCTTTCTATTCGCCGACTTCCATGAACGGACCATGCCGGGGATCCTTCGCGACTATGACAGGTACTCCATGGCCCACGGCGTTGAAGTCCGGTCACCGTTTCTAGACTGGCGCGTTGTCTGCTACTGCTTTTCGTTGCCTAGTAAGAGTGTTCTCGGTGGAGGCTTCACGAAGAGGATTCTCCGTGAGGCGATGCGCGACCGGTTGCCTGAGACGATCAGAACCCGCTCGCGGAAGATACCCTTTAAGAGTCCCATGTCGGAGTGGTGGCGAGGGTCGCTGCTCGAGCTGGTGCGCGATACCGTTAGCAGCGAGTCGTTTCTTTGCAATGAAACCTGGGATGGCCCAGGCTTGCGAGATCTCGTAGAGAAGGCATCGGGAGAGGATCGATTCGAAGGTGCGCTGATGGTGCTCCGTTTCGTCGTGGCCCACCGGCTGATGGATCTTTTCCGTTCGGCCCGCATCACACACCTTGCGGCAGCCAATGAATAGCGGTCGGCGACAAACAGGCGGCCCTATACGCGAGGGCCCCGGAACCAAGACCGTGAGAGTTCTGCTGATCAATGACAACTCCGCGCATCCGAATTGGGGCGCACAGGCGACGCCATTTGCGCTCAAGCGGATCCTGCAGCGCAGCGTGCCGGGCGTCGAGATCGAGGCGCTTTCCTGGGACTGGCTGCGTCGTCGCTACAGGCGGCTGTGCATTCCGATCATGCGTGAGACGCTGTGGAACGAGGACAGTTGGAGGGGGCTCCGGCCAGTACTGTTCAGGCTTTCGACGCCGGCAGACTTCTTCCCGCCGGTTGCGGATGACTTTGACACGTATGCAGACGATTGGTTGGCCGGCCGCGGCGGGCCGCAGGCGGTCCAGTTCCTGAACCTCGCAAGGGAAGCCGACGTTGTCGTCTACAACGGCGAGAACTCCATCTATCGAAACACCGAGGAAGGCTGTCACTCGCTGTTCCTGCTCTGGGTCGCGAAGACACGGTTGGGCAAGCCGAGCTGTATCGTCAACCACACGGCGGACCTCAATGAGGTTCGGCCGATCATGAACGGCATGGTGCAGCTCGTCGATCCTGTGCTCGACCTTGTGGCCACCCGCGAGCCTTGCTCGTTACGCAACCTGGAGGGGCTCGGCGTTCACAACGCGGTTCTCTTCCCAGACGTTGTCTTCGGCGAGGACCCTGCCGAGGTGCGGTCGAACGCATTCGAGCTGTGGCGCAGGAAGGTTGGACTCGGCGACCAGCCATACTTCTGTTTCAGCGGGTCTGGCCTGCCGGTCAGCGCCCCTGGGCCGGGCCGGGACGGCGCGGCGGGGGAGCTCGTTCGGGCAATCGAAGCGCTTGGGGTGCGCCCGGTTTTCCTGGCTCGCGACCCGCACTGTCTGTTCTTGGAAGAAGTCGCGCGGAGAGTCGGCGGGGTGTACTTCGGTCCAGAGCATGAGTTCGCGGAGCTGTGGCCGCTCTTCAAGGATGCCCGCTTCCTGGTCACGGGGCACTTCCACTACGCCATCATCGGGGCGATGGTGGGCTGCCCCTTCGTCCCACTCTCGACGAACAACCACAAGATGCGCGGCGTCTGCGAGTTGCTGCGTTGGCGCCGGACCGAGCCCTTCGACATCACATGGCTGCGCGGGTGCGGGCCCGACGTTATTGCGGAAGCCGCCAAGATACTCGAAGACCGGGAAAGCCTGTCGGCGCATCTCCTGGAGAGGTCGGCAGAATTAAGGGCCGAAGCGCAAGGACTGGGTGAGCGGATCGCCGAAATCTCCAGATCCGCAAGAGCAAGTGCCCCAAGCGGGGCCGGAGGCAAGGCGTGAAGCCCCGGGCTGGAGTCGTGGGGATTGTGCTGGCCCGCGGAGGATCGAAGGGCATCCCCCACAAGAACCTCGTCCCGCTGGCCGGCAAGCCGCTCATCGCATACACACTCGAGCAGGCCCGCTCGGTAGCGGCGATCTCGAGGGTAATAGTATCGACCGACAGCGACGAGATTGCAGGTGTGGCAAGGCAGTTTGGGGCGGAGATCGTGCCACGACCGGCCGAGTTGAGCGGCGACACGTCGTCGTCCGAGTCTGCCTTGATCCACTGTCTCGACCAACTGAGAGACGCGCAAGAGCTCGAGCCGAGCCTGGTGGTATTCCTGCAACCGACCTCGCCGCTCCGGTCGCCGCGCCACATCGAGGAGGCGATCGCAACCCTGAAGGAACAAGGCGCCGACTCGCTCTTCTCTGCGGGTCCGCTGCAAGGTCTTGCCTGGCGGCTGGACGGCGACCAGCTGATGCCTGTCAGTTACGATCCTCTTCATAGGGTCCGGCGGCAGGATGCGCCTGAGTACCTGACCGAGAATGGCTCGATCTACGTGTTCAAGCCCTGGGTGCTCCGGGACCTGGGATGTCGGCTCGGAGGCAAGATCGCGGTCTACCGCATGGCGGCCCTCGACTCGTTCGAGGTCGACGACGTCGAGGATATTCCACTCGTTGAGTTCCTCCTGCGCACCCGCTATCCAGAGCTGGTGAACGCGTGAGCGACGTGCCTGTGCGCAGTGGTATTCCCCTGGTGTCGTGGGGGTGTCAGCAGGGCCGGGAGGCTGCAGGTTCAGCCCGCGAATGGCAAGAAGCCTGCATTCGGAGGGAGCAACTCGGCCTCAAACTGGGCAGGTGGATCGGTTAGGGGGTGCAGTGGCCGCGCTTGCGGGAAAGAGATGCCTGATAACGGGTGCGAGTGGAGGGCTGGGCGAGGAGCTTGCGCGGAAGTTCGGTGGCTTAGGTTGTCGGCTGATTCTCACGGGCAGGACGGAGAAGAAGCTGCGCGCTGTTGCCGAGAGACTCGAGAGTTCAGCCCGAG
>PMIZ01000264.1 GCA_003157225.1 Actinomycetota bacterium
GCTGGTGACGGGCCCCACCGGCTCGGGCAAGTCCACCACGCTGTACGCGGGACTGGCTGAGATCAACGACTCCAAGGTGAAGATCTACACGGTGGAAGACCCGGTGGAGCGACGGATGCCCGGCGTCCTACAATCGCAGGTGCGGTCCAACATCGGCCTTACGTTCGCCTCCCTTCTCCGCTCTCTGGTGCGAAGCGACCCCGACGTCATCATGATCGGGGAGATTCGTGACCACGAGACTGCTCTCGTTGCTACCGAGGCATCGTTGACCGGGCACCTGGTGCTCTCCACCCTTCACACGAACGATGCCCCGACGGCCATCGCGCGTTTGGTGGAGATGGGCCTCCCCGCCTACTTGGTCGCATCCTCGCTGGAGCTGATCGTAGCCCAGAGACTCGCTCGGCGCCTTTGTCCACGTTGCAGGCAAACGGTTTCGCTCACGAAGTCGACCATGACCATCGAGGAACGGAACTTCTTGCGCGTTGACGAAGCGGTGCTCGGGAAGGCGGTTGGATGCGACCGCTGCTTTGGGACAGGCTACAGCGGAAGGATAGGACTGTTCCAGTTACTCCCGGTGACCTCCGAGATCCGCCGCCTAGTGCTGAACAACGCGACGACCGACGAGATGCGCGAATACGCAGACTCCGCCGGCATCAGATCCCTGCGCGAAGACGGCCGCCTGAAGGTCCTGGCCGGTCTCACCACCATCGAAGAGGTTGAGAGAGTGACGGCCTGATCGGAGGGTTCTACCCGCAGCGCCGCCGCTACGCACCGCCTGCCGCGCCGGCGCCCCGTCGCCTAGCCCGGCCCTGGCCCTCTACGAAGTCCTTCTCTCGGATGAGGAGGAACGAGAGAATGGCGGCTAGGAAAGTCAGCAATGCCGCGATCAAGAGGATCAGGTTGAGGCCGCCGACGAAGCCGGTGCGGGCCGCAGTCTCTATGAGTCCGCGTTCTGCCGCCGGCACCTGGGACAGCACGGAACCGATGCGCCCGCTGGCGGCCGCCAGCGCCAGGTCGTGAGAGCGGGCGGCCAGCGGAGTCCCAGCCAGCTGTGCCACCACGGTGCGCCGGATGTCATGCACAAAGATCGTGCCGAGCACTGCGATACCCGTCGCGATGCCGATCTGTCGGAAGGTCGAGTTGATGCCTGAGGCCATCCCGGCCCGGTGCGGCTGCACCACGCCGACGGCTGTTGCCACCAGCGGCACGTTCACCAGCCCGGAGCCGGCGCCACCTACGATCATGCCGGGGAGCAGGTGGGTCCACGCGGACGCAGGTGACAGTCCGCGCATCAGCAGGAGCCCGATCCCGATCAGCACGAAGCCTGGCGCGATCAGCCATCGGGTGGGTACGAACGAGGTCAAGCGGCCCGCGATGGCGGCCGTCACGAAGATCGACACCGAGAGTGGCAAAAAGCGTACCCCGGTCGACAGAGCCGACAGCCCCAGGATGTCCTGCACCCAGAAGATCAGGTAGGTCAGCAGCGAGAAGATGGACGCCGATACGGCGAAGGCTGCCACGAGACCTCCGTTGAACGTCATCACCCGAAGGAGCTTGAAATCGAACATCGGGTCCCGGCGCACCAGTTCGACCACAGCGAAGCCGGCCAGTAGCGCGGCGGCTGCCACCAGAGCCGCGATCACGGTAACCGAACCCCAGCCGGAGTTATTGCTCCGGATGAGGGCGAAGATCAGCGCACCCAGCCCCGTACTGAAGGTGATGAAGCCGGGCAGGTCGAGCCGCCTGCGCACTGGGTCGCGCGATTCGTCCACGCGGAGCAGCGCAACGATGAACACGACGATCCCCACCGGGATGTTCACGAAGAAGATCCAGCGCCAGCCAAGACCAGTGACAAGCGCGCCGCCCAACACCGGCCCTACCGCGATCGCGACGCCTGTCATCGCGCCGAAGATCCCGAAAGAGACGCCACGCTCGGGGCCCTTGAAAGACGCCGACAGTATGGCGAGCGAAGTGGCAAACATGACCGCTCCGCCGATGCCCTGAAACGCGCGAGAGATGGCGAGGAACACGATGCCGTTGGCGGTCCCGCAGAGCAGAGACCCGATGGTGAAGACAGCCACCCCGATGAGAAAGAGCAACCGGCGGCCGTCACGGTCGGCCAGCACGCCCGCGGTGAGCAGCAGCGAAGCCAGGGCGAGCGCGTACGCGTCGATTACCCACTGCAGCCCCGACAAGGAGGCGCCGAAGGAGGTGGCGATATCGGGCAGGGCGACGTTGACTATGCTGATGTCCAGCAGCAGCATGAACACGCCGACACAGACGACGATGAGCGTCCACCATTTGCGGTCCACGCGGGCCTCCTGCTATTGAGTCGAGCTTCTCTGGCGGTCGTATTTCGCTAATGGTTGCCCAACGGGAGAAGTTGGGAAACCTATCGGCGACGGCGCCCCGTCGGCCGACAAACACTACCAGAAGCCCGCGGCGAGCGAACACTCGTTCGGCGGGCACATCGCGCAAATCCTCCCCCGTCGGCGCAGGCGCCGCAGGCGCTGTCGGCTAGATGGATTTCTGGTACACGCGGAACGCCCTCGCCGCCAGCCAAGCGCAGACCACCATGAAGACTAGCAGCGCGGCCAACCGGAGCCAGACGATACTCCAGTCTGGGCCGACCGTCAGCGCCTCACGGGCCGTCTCCACTGCCCAGTTGACCGGGTTGTACCGAGCGATGGCTTGCATCCAGCCGGGCATGAGGCCCTGGGCCATGAACACCGAGGACAGGAAGGTTAGCGGTAGGAGCACGAAGTTGCAGGCCGCGACCATGGTCTCTTCGCGGCGCGCCAGCAGGGCGACGGCGCTCGAGAGTCCCACGAAGCCCGTGCCCAGCAGCATGGATGCCACAACCAACACGAGGACACCCGGCCACCCGCCCGGGAATCGCGCGCCCATGGCGAGGCCCAGCAGCAGAATGATCGCCGACTGCACGATGGCGACCAACCCGAACTGGATCATACGCCCCCAGATGAGAGAGCCCCGGCTGACCGGCGTGACAAGGAAACGATCGAGTACCCCATGGTCGATGTCGTCGATGAGGTACATGCCGCCCCGCCATGCCGTAGGTCTGTCCTTGGAGGATCAGGTTCTCGCGGCCGGTGGCGTTGACGTCGAGACCCGAGTTCTGGGCGACCACTCCGATGAGACGCCGCACCTCGCCTGGTTCCCGGAGGGCGTTGTGGCCGGCGACCCAGGCTTCGCCGGAGTCCGGACGGGAGAGGGTGGTGAGGATCTTCACTGTGGTCGACTTTCCGGCGCCGTTCGGGCCGAGCAGTCCAAACACCGTGCTCGCGGCGACGGACAGGCTGACGCCATCCAGAGCCCGCACGCCTCCCTTGTACGTCTTCACGAGCTCTGTGGCTTCTATCGCGCAGTCCATGTTTGCCTCCCCTTTCAAGAGATCGCACCACTTCCCGGTCGGGGTCCGCCACACGCAGGCCCAGACGGATACATTTTAAGCGAGTGATATTTTGATTGTCAAACAATCGCCAAGTCAAAAAGTTTCTGCTATAAAGGTGATGACTCGGGCTGGCTCGAGAGAAGGGAGTGCCATGGCCGCGGTGGACGACGCACGGGGGCGCCTGACACAGGAAGTGGGTGCCGAGCTGAGCGAACTGCGGCAGGCTGCCGACAGGCTGGACGAGGCGATTGCGACCCTATACGGCCTCAACCGCACCGACTTGCGCTGTCTCGGCATCCTCTACCGGCGAGGGCGAGTAACTGCGGGTGAGTTGGCGGAGGAAACGGGGTTGACGCCCGGGGCCATTACCACCGCGCTGGATCGCATGGAGAAGGGCGGCTTCGCCAACCGCGTGGCCGACCCGGAGGACCGGCGGCGCGTCCTCGTCCTCTCGACCGTGGCGGCGCGCGAAGTCGGCGCGCGCGTCTACGGTGAAGTGGAGGTGGCCAACCAGCGCCTTCTGGGGCCACGGACTGCCGGCGAGCTTACGGCTATCCGCGACTACCTGCGGGGCGCGCGGGAAGTCTATGAGGGGCAGGCGGCTCACGTCACTTTCTCGACTTCCGAAGGTGAAAGCACCGGGGCGACCACAGAAGCGGGGGAGTCGTCGGCCCCCCTCGGGCTCACAGGGAGCGCACGGCTGGAGTTCACTCGGGGGGCGGCGAGGATCGTTCTTCGCGGTGACGCTTCTCTCACCGAGCTCTACCGCGCCCGCTTTGAGGGCTTGCCTCCAGACGTTCTGGTTCGCGACAACACGATCACTATGCAGCAGAGGCGTCGCTTCCGGCCCCTCGAGTGGCGCAACCTGTCGTCGGACATCTCGCTGAACGCCAAAGTGCCCTGGGCGATCTCACTCCGGGGCGGCATGTGGAAGTTGAGCGCCGACCTGCGCGCCCTCCGGCTGGAGTCGCTCGAGCTGGTGGGAGGCGCCAGCGAGGTGGAGGTGTGGCTACCGGAGGTCGACCGCACGGTGCCGGTGCGCCTCTCCGGGGGAGCGAGCAAGGTGACGCTGCACCGGCCCGCGGGCGCGGCGATGCGGGCGGAGGTGGTCGGCGGAGCCAGCCAGCTGGTTTTCGACGAGCAGCGACTGGGAAGCATCGGCGGCAGGTACCACTTCGCGAGTCCTGGCTTCGACGAGGCGACCGGGCGCTACGAGGTCCGGTTCTCGGGCGGAGCCAGCCAGATCTTCATCGACACGCTGTGAAGGGAGGCGGCATGCACATGATGAACGGCGAGAAGCCGAAGTCGTTGGACGGTTACCTCGAGGCCATGAGCGGGGTGATATTCACCGCGGGCATCAGCTGGAAGGTCGTGGACGCCAAATGGGAGGGCATTAGAGAGGCCTTCGGTGGTTTCGATGTGAAGAAGGTCGCGGCTATGAGTCCCGACGACATCGACCGGCTCGCGGGCGACACCCGCGTGATCAGGAACCGGCCGAAGATCGCGGCCATTGTGGAGAACGCGAATACGCTGCTGGACCTGGACAAGCAAGCAGGCGGGTTTGACAAGTACCTGACCTCGCTCGGCGACTTCCAGGCGAAGGCCGACGACCTGACGCGGCACTTCAAGTTCATCGGCCCCTCTTCGGCCCACATCTTCCTCGCTTCGGTGGGTGAGCAGGCGCCCGAGAGCGCCGACTCCAGACACTACGGCCATTCGGGTACCCACACCGCTGCACACTGAGTGGCCACGCGGCCCGAGGCCTGGGCGCTCGCTATTGGCTCCCGCGCGGGTACGCGCAGCCAAATGCTCGCTTCCAAGCCTCGGGCCGCGTGGCTACCCTGCCCCTAGCCGCACTCGCCTGTGTCTTCGCACGGAAGGGTTGGAACGGTGAGGACGGCCATTCGCTCGCTTTGGCTGCGCGTACTCGCGCGGCCAAAGCCTCGCCTTCCGGCTTCGGGGACCGCGTGCTCTCGCCGCCTCCTCGCCTCTCGGCTTCGGGGCTCGTGTGCTCTCGCAGTCAGCGCCTCGCTTCCAGGTCTGGGGCCAGAGGACTTGAGCGGGTTCTTCAGCAGCCGCGCAGCGCGTTGCTGATAGCCCAGAGGACTTGAAGCTCGCCGGACGTCGGGGGTCCGTCATAGGTGGCAAGCGCGCTGGCGAACTGGAAGTACATGGCACGCAGGTCCTCGGAGTAGGCCGTTCCGCCGGTAGAGTCGTAGGCGCGCAAGGCGCGCACCAGCTCGGGGATGACGCCTTTGAACACGAGCTGCCTGTTGGTGGCGTAGACGTTTGCATACGTCTCTCGCATAGTGTCGAGGAGCATCGCCCGGACGTCGCTTCTTTCCAGGTCCGCGGTGGTCAGGGTGAGTTGGAGGTCGGGAGCGAGTGTGTCGGCTAGGTCGTTGAGGAGAAGCAGTTTGCTGCTGGTGAGCGGACCGTCGGCGGTAAGTACGGCGATGGCTGCCGTGAGCAGGCTTGACTTCAATTCGCGCCTGGGGTCTTTGAGTGTGGGGGCCGTGAAGACCGGGTCGCTGAGCACAGCGTTCAGCCAGATGACCTTCTTGGTGATGGCGTTGCGGAAGGCCTGACCGTGGGCACTGGAAGCGGAGAGCTCTTCAGTGTTCCACCCCAGTGTTGGATTAGAGATGTGAAAGGGCCCGGCCGACGCGTCGGCGCGCCACGAGCGAAAGGCTCGGATGGATTGCCCGCGTGTGCTGCGGTCGAGAGTCAACCCCGGCGTGATGGTCGTACGCTTGTACGAACGAAACTGCAAGCGATCTCCCGTTGCGAGTGGTGCTATGGAGCGGGGCGGGTCGATCGACGGGCCTCGGCTTTGAGGGTATCGGCAGCCGAAGGCCCAGGCTTGAGGACGACAGCGGCTGAGGTGCAGTAGATGCTACCGAGGCGCCTCGGCTACGGACGGTCGGCTTTGCCCCCGCTGCCCACCGTTAGCAGTTTGACCACTTCTTGCGCCCTTTGCTGGTAGTTCTCTACGACTTGGCCGCGCACATCGTCCAGCAACTGGCTGTGGGCCTCGAGCACGTAGGCCGTCACCTGCGGGCGGGCCATGGACATGAAGCGGCGCAGATCGCGCTGCATGCTGCCGCGTATCTGGCCGAGGGGGTTGAAGATCCGGTCGAGCGCCCCGCCTATGGCCGCTCCCGCCACGGCTCCGACAACGGGGATGGCGAATCCGCCCGAGGCCGCGTTGCCAAGGTAGGCACCTGCCATTCCCAAGGCAGCGGTGGTCCGGCGCCCCCGTCGCAACGTCGACTCAGTGGGGAAACGTGCATTCTTGTTGATCTCGAAAACGACGACGCTCAGTGGCTCGACTTTCTCTCGCACCCGGCGACTCCGCCTGGCCGACCACCGGTGAACGAGAAACGCCACCACGGCCGCCAGCACGATCAGACCCAGGGATACCCAACGGCGCCAGGGGCCTTCCCAGCCGACGACCACCGACAGCGCTCCGGAGATCGCACCAAGGCCCACAAACACCTCCCAGAAACGGCGGCGGAAGGCGAAACTGAGGAGCTCGCGACGGTAGAGGCTATCGAAGAGGGCCTGCGTGTTCTCGGTGTACCAATTCTCGTAGCGCTGGAGGACACTGTCGCAGCGGCTGTTGCACTTGGTGAAGAGGGCACTGATCACGGAGTCCCAGATCTCGCCGAAGGTAGTACTGAAGCGGCGCAAGTCTGCCCGGGAGGCTTCCTGGATGTGGGCGGCCATGCGCTTCTCGAAGTAGGCAAGGTGGGCGAGGGTCTCGGCTTCGGCCCAGCGCTGCTGCTCGCGGAAATCGGCCACGATGTGGTCGATGACCTCACGGAGGC
Source organism: Actinomycetota bacterium (assembly GCA_003157225.1). The sequence goes on from PMIZ01000264.1 coordinate 7,243, forward strand.
CCGGCGGCACAGGGATGTCGTCTTCGGGCTGCCCGTCAGCTGTCCCGCGGAGCCGCGGATCGAGGAAGGCGGAGAGGATCTCGTAGGCGGCGCGGATGCGGATGAAGTCGGCGGCCCGGCCACCGCGGTCGGGATGCGCTTCGGCTACCAGACGGCGGTAGGAGGCCTTGACCTGGGCGGCCGTGGCATCGTGGGGTAGGCCCAGGACCTGGTATGCCTCGTGCAGGGTCACCGGGAGATGATAGCAGGATGCTCCGGCGCGGCCGCGGACCCCTCAGTCGGAGGTGGGCGCGAGAGCCAGCGTCTCTCTCACCTTGCGCACCAGCATCTCAGGGCTGAAAGGCTTCTCCAAAAAGGCGATGTCTTCGTCGACGACGCCTTCGTGCACCACTGCGTCCCTCGTGTAGCCCGACATGAAGATCACCGGC
>PMIZ01000406.1 GCA_003157225.1 Actinomycetota bacterium
GTCCTCAACCTACTACCGCCCCACGCAGCCCGGCAGTTGATCTTGAACGAGACTAGGCCCTGGGATACCACTCAGAGGTCATATGTCGTTCTGTGGAGTGGCAACAAGCCCGTGAACGGGGGCATCCCGCTTGACAGTGAAGAGGGACTTGCGTACCTCCGGCAAACCCTGGGCGGCAAAGCCCCGGCCGATTTCATCGAGAAAATCGTGGGCTTGGCGCGTGAGGCGATGACGCCCGAGTGGAAGGCGGCCCTCAGAGACGCAGTGGAAGCGGAGGCAGCTCGAGAAGCAGGAGGCACGGCCCCATGAGAGGATCTGTCCGCAAACGCTCGACGTGGGAATACAAAGTCGAGCTCGGCAATCAGCCCTGCCAGCGCTGCGAATGTGGCGCTCGCTTCTGGCTGGAGCGCAAGCCGCTGGACCGCTGCCCGAAGTGCGGCGGGGAGCTCCGCGAACAGACGGAGCGCCGGCAGTCGTGCGTGACGGGCTTCGCTACCAAGAAGGCGGCTCAGGCGGCGCTCACCGATTGCTTGAGCTCCCTCCAGCGTGGCACCTATGTCGAGCCGGCCAGGATCATCCTTAGGGAGTATCTGACCCGAGAATGGCTGCCGGCGATCGAATCGACCGTCAAGCCCAGCACCTACCTTACCTACAAGGTCTATGTCGAGCGCCGTATCATCCCAGGCATCGGCAACCTACCCCTTCAGAAGCTCTCAGGGGCCACGTTGAACGCTTTCTATGGTCGTCTCCTTACCGAACCACGGGCGGAGGTCAAGCCGGCGGCTGAGGGTGAAGAGAAGCCCAAAGCCAAACCGCCGTTGTCAGCTCTTACCGTGCGGCACGTACACGCCGTGCTACATCGGGCGCTCAAAGACGCTGTACGTTGGGGCTACGTCCCCCGCAACGTCGCGGACCAGGCCGATCCGCCGAAGACGAAAACCGAAGCGGGCCGCACCCTGCACGTGTGGACGGTGGCGGAGCTGCAAACCTTCCTCGCATCGACGGGGGAGGATCGTCTCTATCCCTTGTGGACCCTGCTCGCCATGACGGGTATGCGCCGCGGGGAAGTCTGCGGCCTCCGCTGGTCAGACATGGACCTGGCCGCGGGCGTGGTCGCCATTCAACAGGCGCGTATTTCGGTGGGCTACCAGGTGCAGATATCAGAGCCGAAGACACGCCGCGGCCGGCGGGCGGTCGACCTGGACGCGGGCACGATCGCGGTGCTCAAGACGTGGCGGAAGCGCCAGCTCGAGGAACGCATGGAGTGGGGAGCCCTCTGGACTGACACGGGCTTCGTGTTCACACGGGAGAACGGTCTCCCCTGGCACCCCGACCGAATCTCAAAGCTCTTCGATGAAACGGTGGCCCGGGTACAGAAAGATCAGCGCGAAGAAGCTGAGCGGACCGGGGACAAAGACGCGAAAATCCTTCCCCGCATCCGTCTGCACGATCTTCGCCACACACACGCTACCGTGGCGCTGGCCGCCGGCGAGCACCCGAAGATCGTCAGTGAGCGGCTCGGACACGCGAACATCGCCATCACTCTCGACACCTATTCCCACGTCGTGCCGGGACTCCAAAAAGAAGCCGCGGCGCGTATCGGCGCTCTGGTCTTCGGAGGGTGATTTATGGCCAGCGTGGACAAAGCGTGGACAAAATGGGGCCAAAGCGACGCGGCTCCCATTCCCCGTGAAACGAAAACCCCGCCATTTGCGGGGCTTTGTTAGCGCGCCGGAGAGGATTCGAACNNAACCTCCGACCTTTGGTTTCGTAGACCAACGCTCTATCCAACTGAGCTACCGGCGCACGCTGGCGGAGAAGGAGGGATTCGAACCCTCGATAGGGGCATTCACTCCTACACTCGCTTAGCAGGCGAGCGCCTTCAGCCTCTCGGCCACTTCTCCACTTGACGGCGAGGCCCGCCGCCTCAGCGAGCGAATATTCTAGCAGAGCGGGGCTCCTGCGTGGCTACCGGCGAGGAGCGAGGCTTGGGGCGTATCCGGCCGGGGTACGTACACAGGGCATCTATGGTCCCAGCGGCGGGGACCGGCCCCAAACTCCAAGGAGGCGGCGATGAAGATCAGTGCGCGCAACGTCATCAAGGGCAGGATCAAGAGCGTGACCCACGGGGCGGTCAACTCCGAAGTGGTGCTCGAGCTCCCGGGGGGCGCAGAGTTGGTCTCGATCATCACCAAGACGTCTGCGGAGACACTCCACCTGGCAGCCGGCGTCGAAGCGTATGCGGTGGTCAAAGCCAGCAACGTGATGATCGCGGTGGACTAAAGGTCGCGTAGTCCAAGCCACGCGGTTCGACTATCATGAGGGCGCGCTCGTCGGGGCCCGACGGGCGGTGCATGGCTGGCAGGACTCGGGGAGGTCGTGATGGCGGGGCTATTTCGTCTTATGAGGACGCTTGTGGTGCTGGGCGCGCTTGTTGCCGGGGGGAGGGCCCTCTGGCAACGCAGAGACAAAGCGAAGCAAGTATGGGACTCGCTTGGCGGGACTGAGGGCGTGCTGAACTCAACCGACAAGCTGGTAAAATCCGCGGGCCCCATCCGGGACCTGGTGAACCAGGTAGCCAACCTCAAGAAGTGAACGAGAGCGTGTGAACATTGGAAGGACGTTCCTTGAAACCGACAATCCGTCCTCAGAATCCCTGCTTCTCCTCCGGCCCCTGCGCGAAGCGCCCGGGCTGGAGCCCCGCGGCCCTAGAGGGGGCGCTGGTGGGGCGCTCGCACCGCTCGAAGAGCGGCCGGGCGCGCATCCAGGAGGTCATCGACCGCTCGCGTGCGCTGCTGGGCGTGCCCGACGACTACCACCTGGGCATCGTTCCCGCCTCCGACACCGGGGCAATGGAGATGGCCCTTTGGTCGCTGCTGGGACCGCGTGGCGTCGACGCCCTGTGCTGGGAGAGCTTTGGGCAGGGCTGGGTGACCGACATCACCAAGCAACTGAAGCTGCCCGATACCCAGGTATTGGCGGCCGAATATGGCGGCCTCTCCGACCTGGCGGCCGTGAACTGGGAGCATGACGTCGTCTTCACCTGGAACGGCACCACCTCGGGCGTGCGTGTGCCCGACGCTTCCTGGATCGCCGACGACCGTGCCGGCTTAGCCATTTGCGACGCCACATCCGCGGTCTTCGCCATGGACGTTCCCATCGCCAAGCTGGACGTGGTCACCTACTCATGGCAGAAGGTGCTCGGCGGCGAGGCCCAGCATGGAGTGCTCGTCCTCAGCCCCCGGGCGGTCGAGAGGCTGGAGTCCTACCAACCGCCCTGGCCGCTGCCCAAGATCTTCCGCATGACCAAGGGCGGCAAGTTCATGCAGGCGGTCTTCCAGGCCGACACCATCAACACTCCGTCGATGCTCGTGGTGGAAGACGCGCTCGACGGGCTCA
>PMIZ01000433.1 GCA_003157225.1 Actinomycetota bacterium
CGCCCGTTTGAATGCCATGAACGCGAGATTCAAGTCGGAACTGCCGTGGGCGTTGGCGTTTTCATTTGCGCGGGCCATCCAACAACCAGCCTTGGAGGTCTGGCAAGGCAAGGACGACCACGTTTTGGCGGCACAGCGGGAGCTCTATCATCGAGCCCGGTGCAACCGGGCTGCGCGACGTGGCGAATACACCGCCGAGATGGAAAGAGCGTCGGCATGACCGGCCCAGGAAACGGCTCGGGGACATTTCGTCGTCAAGCGCTTGGAGAAGAAGTATGGCCAGGTGCTCGCAGAGGAGACCTACAGAGACTTGGCGATCTCGGTCGGGACTCTCACCCGGAAACGGCCCGCGATGAACCGCTCCGACGCGCCCGTCGTTCGCGGTTTTGGGGACCACATGGGTGTTATGATGGCTTCCGGTAACTGATTGCCGGCATGCAGAGCAGCCGCCGGCGCGCGATGGATCCTCGATCTCCGGGAGCGACACTGATGAAGACGCCCGACCTCAGCCTCTCCGACCTCGGCTCGTATTTTCCCGACGACTTCACGCCCGAGCAGAGGGCAAAGGCTCAGACCATATTCCTGCAAGAGTTGGCGGCCTCCACCCACAGCTTCTATCGGGGCAAGACCGTCACCATGCCCAAAGCGGGCATCTACGGCTTCAACTGGTTCAACGTGTACTACACGCCGGGCGTCTCCAGGGTCTCCACGACGATCAGGGACAACAACGACGCCTCGTTCGATCTCAGCAACCGGGGCAATCTCGTGGCGGTGGTATCCGACTCCACCCGCGTGCTGGGCGACGGTGACGTCACCCCGTCGGGCGGCTTGGGGGTCATGGAAGGCAAGGCCTTTCTCATGAAGTACCTGGGGGGCGTCGACGGAGTGGCGCTCTGCATCAACAGCTACAACAAGGCCGGCAAACACGATCCGGACAAGATCATCGATTTTGTGAAAATGCTCGAGCCTTCTTTCGGTGCGGTCAACCTCGAGGACATCAGCCAGCCCAACTGCTTCAAGGTGCTGGACACCCTCCGTGAAGAGTGCGACATCCCGGTGTGGCACGACGACGCCCAGGGAACGGCGAGCGTGACCTTGGCGGGTCTTATCAACGCCTTGCGGGTGGTCGGCAAGGAGCTCAAAGACGCCAAGATCGTCCTGCTGGGCGCCGGCGCCGCGAATAGCACGGCGGCGCGGCTCATCCTCGCCGACGGGGCCGACCCGGACAAGATGGTGGTCTTTGACAGCAAGGGCGGCCTCCACAAGGGCCGCGACGACGTCAAGGCCGACACAGCCTACTACCGCAAGTGGGAGATCTGCGAAACCACCAACCCGAAGCGCTTCGACACCGAGGAAGAAGCCCTCAAGGGCGCCGACGTCATCATCGCGGCCTCAAAGCCGGGCCCGGGCACCATCAAGCCCGAGTGGATCCAATCAATGGGTCCCAAGTCCATCGTGTTCGCCTGCGCGAACCCGGTGCCCGAGATCTACCCCTACGCTGCCAAGGAAGCGGGCGCCTATGTGGTTGCGACCGGACGGGGCGACTTCCCCAACCAAGTGAACAACTCCATCGGCTTCCCGGGCATCCTCAAGGGCGCCCTCATGGTGCGGGCCCGAAAGATCACCGATGAGATGGCCGTCGCGGCGGCCCATGCGGTCGCGAACTTCGCAGAGAAGAAGATAGGCATCAGCCCGGACTACATCATGCCCACCATGCAGGAGACCGAGGTGTTCGCCATCGAGGCCGCCGACGTAGCCATGCAGGCCATCAAGGATGGCGTGGCCCGGGTGAAGCTCACCTGGGACGAGGTCTACAAGACCACTCTGGCCGACATCAACGAGGCTCGGTCCATCATCGACCTGCTGCAGAAGAACGAGTTCATCAAGGCTCCCGATCTGAAGATGCTCGAAGCGGCGCGCGACAAGGCGGTCGCGGCGGTGAGTTAGCAGGCGATTCGACGAAGGAGCTAGAACATGGCGCTAGGCGGGGGATTGTTGGCTTTGGGCTTCTTGTTTCTGTTGCTCCTGTGCGTCGCCCTCATTCCCGAGATCTTCTTTCTTCTCAACCTGCAGGAGACGCTTCGGAGGGTGAGCCGAGAGAACCGTCGGATGACGCCCGGCCTCGTGTGGTTGATGTTCATCCCCGTCTTCGGCCTGGGGTGGTTCATCTACACCGTTCTCAGGATCACCGATTCGCTACGGGCCGAGTACCGCAGCCGCGGCTGGCAGCCCGACGGCGATTTCGGCTACGGGGTGGGTCTCGCGGCCGGTATCTTGAGCATCGGGGGCTTGGTCTGGCGATTTGTCCCCCACCGCGCGGCCGCCATAGGGGCGGTGCTCTCGCTCGGTTACTTGGTGTGCTGGATCATCTACTGGGTGAGAACGGCCAGGATGAAGAGCCGGCTCGGTGCCGTGACGGGCTGGGCCGGACCCGGCGCCGGCTCGTACTCGAGCTATGGGCGGCAACCGGGCCCCGGCGCATGGCCACCGGCCGGAACCGAGAGGGGACAGGGATGGGCCCCGCCGTACGCGGGGGAGGTTGGGCCGGAGCCAGGAGGGTGGAACGCGCCGCCGCCGGCCGGGGAGGAGCCTCCGACTGATCAGGCGAAGCGCTGCAGTGCCTGTGGCACCACCGTCACTCCGCATGACAAGTTCTGCCGGGGCTGCGGGTCCACGCTACCGTAGGGAGAGAAGGGAGCATGGAAGTCTATCCTTTGGGTGGCGGACCCGGTCTATGGGTATTCTTGGTCTTCCTCTTCCCGCTCGTGCTGCTCATCATCCCCTGGGTATTCTTCCTGCTCAACCTGCGTGGGCTGTTGTGGCGCGTGAACCCCCAGAACCGGGCGATGCCGCCCGAGCAGGTGTGGCTCAACTTCATCCCGGTGTTCGGCCTTGGCTGGTTCATCTACACGGTGGCCAAGGTCAGGGAATCGGTACGGGCCGAGTACCGCAGCCG
>PMIZ01000534.1 GCA_003157225.1 Actinomycetota bacterium
CACCGCGACGTGAAGCCGCAGAACATCCTCATCGACCGCAACGGCCACGCGAAGATCACCGATTTCGGCATAGCTACCGGGCCCGACTGGACCCGAGTCACTCGGGCGGGATCGATCATCGGCAGCGCCCGCTACATGTCCCCCGAGCAGATCAGGAGCAAGCCGGTGGACGCTCGCTCGGACGTCTACTCGCTCGGGGTGGTGATGTTCGAGATGTTGACAAGCCATCCTCCCTTCGATGGCACGAATATGCCCGAGATCGCCCGCATGCATCTCCACAGCCCGGTGCCTCTGGTGAGCGATTCGCGACCCAATCTCCCGGATGGCTTGGAGAAGGTGGTTCGGCGCTGCCTGGAGAAGTTGCCCGAGGACCGCTTCTCGTCCATGGACGAGCTCCTAGGGGCACTCGTGGGCTTGGGGCTCTACGCGCCCCAGCTGGTGCCCGAAGTGTCCCACTCGCACAAGCGTCTGCTTCGCAGGCCGCCCGACGACGAACGCGCGTCCAGACGACCTTCCGCGACGGCCTCCGAGCGCGCGATGGCAAATTCGGGAGAAGACCAAGCGGGCAGCGGCTGGGTCCGCGATCAAGCACGGCAGATGGCGCGCAAACGACGCGCCAGCAGACGCTGGAAGATCATCGGAGGGGTGGCCGCGCTGGTCGTGATCGTCGTCGCGGTGGTCTTGGCGCTCACTCTCACCGGCGGTGGGGCACCCAAGGTCGTGAGCATGACGCTGGAGCAGGCGAAAAGCGTGGCACAGAAGGCAGGGATGAAGGTGTCGGTCGATTCGGCCGACCAGGTACCGTCCTTCGACATGCAGGCCGGCATCGTGCTGAAGCAGGTCCCCGCCGCGGGACAGAAGGTCGAGGAGGGGGTTCTTCACCTGACGGTCACCCGAGCACCGATCCCGGTGGCCGTGACGAAGATCAAGGACTACGACCCTCAGGGCGACAACACCGAGAACCACGCCAAATTGCCCAACCTCATAGACGGTAACGAGAGCACGGTCTGGACCACGGAGCTCTACCGCTCCAGCACCTTCGGCGGGCTCAAGACCGGAGTGGGCTTGGATTTCACCCTCGCGGACTCGGCGACCATCATCGAGATCGTCGGCTCGTCGGTGGAGGGCTGGAAGGCGCAGCTGCTACAGACGGTGTCCTCGGGCAACACCGCTCTGCTGGCGACACTCACCGGCAAGTCAAAGCAGATCATCACCCTGCGCGAACCGGTCAGGAGCGTCCGACTCTGGTTCACTCAACTGGTGCCATTGACCAGCAACCGCTGGGGCGTCGAGCTGTCGGAGGTGGGCTTCTACAAGTAGGTGATTGGCCGAGGCTTTGTTCCTCAGCGACCTCCTAGCCCACAGTGAACCTTGTGACCCCGACAAGCCAGAGCCCTACGACCAACGCAGCCGTCAGCACCGCCACCGAGCCCAGAAAGAGCCAGTCGCCGCGCCGCACGACCATGCGTTCTCGATAGCTGCGCCTCGGCTGCGCCCCGAAGGCCCGAGCATCCATGGCGATGGCGACACGGCCCGCCCTCCGCACGGCGCCGGTGAGCAGCGGAAGGGTGTAGCGTCTGGCCCGCGACCAACTATGCCAGAAACCCCTCTTCTCCGCGGCCCCGCGCACTCTCTGGGCCGCACGGATAGTGCGGTAGTCCGTCTGCAGCAGCGGCAGCATCCGGTAGCCGACCAGCGTGCTGTAGGCCACCCGGTAGTTGAGATGCAGCTGGTGGACCAGACTCAGAATCAGGCGCTGCGGCTGTGTCGTCTTGACGAACACCAGCGAGAGCAGGGCGAACGAGAGCAGGCGCAACCACAAGGTGCCTGCCGCCCACAACCCCGCCCCCGTGACCTTGACCGCGCCGAGATGGACCAACGTCGAAGAAGACGCGTTCTCCTTGTTGAAGAGGATGTTCGCAAGCAGGATGGCGACACCGACCACCGCGAAGATCCAGAGCGGCCGCAGCTGGTCCCGCATGCGTAGCCGTCCGCCGAACCGCCCGGCCATCAGGGTCACGACGAAAATGGCCGCCGGTGTCGCAGGGTCGAAGATGAAGGTTAGGACAAGAGCGACCAGCGCCAGGGCCGCGAGCTTGATGGTCGGGTTCCTGCGCTCGAGGTAGCTCTCCCTAGATGTCATAGCCTCTGCCATCAGACTCGGGGTCCGCCCTCTAGGACGGACGGGTCTCCTGCCACCTCGACAAAAGCCCGGACGGTGAGCAGGCCCGCCTGCACACCCGCGTCACCAAGCAGTCCCTTGGCCACCAGGCCGAGCACAGGGAGCACCAACCGAGCCTGTTCGACCAGCTGCGGGCGGGAGAAGAAATCGCCCGGGGGGCCCGCATAGATCGGGCGGCCCCTGGACAGCACCAGAAGCTCGTCGGCGTGCTCGGCGACCAGGCGCATATCGTGCGTGATCATCACCACCGTGCCCCCGTCGGCCCGGAACTGCTCCATCATGGCCATGAGCCTCTCGACCTGCCGCTCATCCTGACCGAGCGTGGGCTCGTCGAGGAAGAGGCAGTCCTGGCCCCGGATGAGCATGGCCGCAACGCTGAGGCGCCGTTTCTGCCCCTGGCTGATGGAGAAGGGATTCGCTTCAGCGAGGGACAGGAGACCCAGGCGTTCAAGCCAGGTTTCGGCCAGCTGCCGTTGGGCCGGGGTGAGGCTGTCACGCCCCCTGCGTCCCACCTTGGCTGTGAGACTGAAGGCTAGCTCACCGAAAACGGTGTCGCTCACGAACTGGTGCTCGGGATTCTGGAAGACGTGGCCCACGCGCTCACTGATGGCACGCAGGGGCATCTCGGTTTCGTCGCGGCCGTCCAGAAAGACCGTTCCCCGGGGAGGCTCCAGAACCCCTGAGAACAGAGCGGCCAGAGTGGTCTTCCCGGCCCCGTTGGCTCCGGCGATGGCCAGGAACGTGCCCCGCTCGACGGTCACCGACACCTGGCTCAGCACCTCCGCGGCCCCTTGGCCGCCCTCGTACGTGTAGCTGAGGTTCTCCGCGCGGAGTAGAGGCTCCCCGGAGGTTGGCGCAGCGGTGCCCGCGGCTGCGCACCGCACGGAGGCGCCGGCAAGTCGTAGCCGCTCGGGCAGGCCCGGCGTGACCGACAGAGCTGCCACCGTATCGGCAACGCTGAGAGGCCGTCCCGGGACGTCCCAGCCGCGTCGCCGGAGAGCGCCCACCAACTCGGCGGTCTGGGGTAGCCAGACGCCCGAAGCCGCGAGGTCCGGGCCGCGGTCGTAGAACGTGCCCTCGGGCCCGCCGCAGCAGAGCAGGCCGCCCTCGGAGTCGAGCACCAGCACGTCGTCGATCCAGTCGATGACATCATCCAGCTTATGCTCGATGATGACGATCGTGTGCCGTCTCTCCGCCGCCAATCGCCCGAGAAGGCCGAAAAGCTCGGACGTGGCCTGTGGGTCGAGATTGGCGGAGGGCTCGTCCAGCACGAGCACCCCGGGGTCCATGGCAAGGACGGCTGCTAGCGCCACCCGCTGCTTTTCGCCTCCCGAGAGCTGCGTCAGGCGCCGGGATCGAAGGCCCGCCAGGCCGACCAACTCAAGCGAACGGTCGATGGCTGCCTCGATCTCTTCAGGCGAACGTCCCAGATTCTCCGGCCCGAAGGCGATCTCGTCCTCCACAGTCAATGTGCAGAACTGAGCCTCTGGGTCCTGGAACACCAGGCCGGTCTGCTGGGCCAGCACGTGCACCGGGCTGTCGGCTACTACCAACCCGGCCACCACCACTTGGCCCGAGTAGTCGCCCTCTACCAGGTGCGGGATGAGCCCGTCCAGGCACAGCGTCAGCGTGCTCTTGCCCGACCCGCTTGGGCCGAGCACGAGTACCGTCTTTCCCTGGGGTATGTCAAAGGACAAGCCGGCAAGAGCCGGCTTGATGCGCGTGCCATACGTGAAGCAGAGTCCGGCGGCCGAGATGGCCGAAGAGGAGCCAGGCGCGGTCAGATCCTGTTCACCTTGCCCTTGGCGATAGCAAGCCCGGAGAGCACTCCGGTCTTGGCCAGAGCTTCGCCGAGCAATTGGGCCACCAGCCCGCCCAGGAAGAGAGAGCTCACGGCACAAAGGGCGGCGGCCGCGAGGATATAGCTCCAAGTGTAGGTTCGGTAGTAGCTATAGACGAAGGTATCAAGCAGAACGCTGAGAGCTCCGGCCAACGCCGCCGCGCCATACAGGAACACACCGCTGCCCAGGCGCCATACCGGCAGCGTCAGCGCGCGGCCGAGCAGCCGGGGGTGTTTCAGGTTGATCTCCACTCCGCGGAAATCGCGCCAACGGCCCAGGCCAAAAATGAATTCAGCGGCAACACCCTGCACGGCGCCGCTGGCCATGGTCAGGAGGCCCCACTGGTTGCCCGGCGCCATGCTGACGAACGCGGCTACCAACTCTCCCAGGAGGGCGGCACCCGGCCTGCGGACGATGTAGGGGACGAGCAGACCGCCAAGCATCCACATGCCAACGGTGATGTATGAAGCGGGGAAGGGGATAAGGATGAAGACGCTCGAATAGAGCAGTCCCCAGGCCCAGAAGATGACGCCCACGGCCACGGAGAGCACAGCAGCCACCACCAGGTCCCGGGTGGTCCAGTCTTTGAAGGTCAGACCGAGTCCGCGCCACACGCGTGCCGCAAGGCTGCGCCACTCCATGCCGGCAGACCCGATCGCGTCACTCACCGCCGCCGACCTCTTCCTGGATCTCGTGCACCAACTCGTCGGTCGGCATGCCTGCCGCCAGGGTGGCGATCATGACCGCGGAACCCGTGCGCTGCGCAGCGCGGAACGCCGCCCGCAGCGCCGCGAACACCTGGTCTTCACTCCCTGTCAGCAACGTGCTGAGGTTGCCCACACGCACGTCGCATCCCTCGTCACGCGCCGCCTCGATGGCCGCGCGAATGGCTACGCCGACGTCGTCCTGCCGCAGAGGATAGACGGAGAGCTGGCAGCCGACAATCTCCTCACTCATGTACCCGGCGTCTTTGGACATGACTGTTACCTCCCTCGGTAGTGGATGAGCAGGAGCAGGCCATCACCGTGCGTCACCCGGGCTTCGCGGCCGACCATGGCGTTGCTTATTCCCCGGGTGCCCGACTGGAAGAGGAATTCGCCCGCGAGCGGGTAGAGCAACCCCTGGGTGCGCACGTTATGTACTTCGGGCGTCAGGGGCAGCAGCGAAACGAGGTCGCCGGGCTCTCCCGAGAACACGACGTCGTTCTTCACCAGGAAGACCTCGTGCTCTCCGTCGACCAGGAAGACGGCGACGTCGGCCAGCCAGGGCGACGAAAGAAGCAGCAGGTTTCCCACCAGGTGATCCAGCCGCGGGCCCCCCAGGGCCCCGTAGACGATGATCTCGTCGGCGCCACGCTCCACCGCCAGGCGAAGGGCGGCCTCGGTGTCGGTCTCGTCCTTGGCCGTGGGGAGCATGAGCACCTCCACCCCCTGTGCCTGAAAGGCATGGAGCGTGGTGTCGCTCACCG
>PMIZ01000226.1:0-773 GCA_003157225.1 Actinomycetota bacterium
GTAAAGGTGCCGCGCAGTTTGTTGACGATGAGGGTCGCGAGAGCTTCGCCCTCGACGTCCTCAGCGATGATCAGCAGAGCTTTGCCCGACTGGATGGTCTTTTCCAGCACCGGGAGAAGATCCTGGACCGAACCGATCTTGCGGTTGGCCATGAGGATGAACGGGTCTTCGAGCACGGCTTCCATGCGCTCGGCGTCGGTGACGAAGTACGGGGAGATGTAGCCTTTGTCGAACTGCATACCCTCAGTGAACTCCAGGTCCATGCCGAAGGTGTTCGATTCCTCGACGTTCACCACGCCGTCTTTGCCGACCTTCTCGATGGCGTCGGCGATGACGTCGCCGATCTCACGATCGTCCGAGGAGATGGTGGCGACCCGGGCGATGTCCTCTTTGCCCGAGATCTCCTTGGCCATCTTCTTGATCTCCTCGACGGCCACTTCAACAGCCCGCTCGATACCGTGCTTGAGCGCCATGGGATTGGCGCCGGCGGCCACGTTCTTGAGGCCCTCGCGCACGATGGCCTGGGCCAGCAGCGTAGCCGTGGTCGTACCGTCTCCGGCGATGTCGTTGGTCTTGGTGGCTACTTCGCGCACCAGCTGTGCGCCCTGGTTCTCGAACACGTCTTCGAGTTCGATCTCACGGGCGATGGTGACACCGTCGTTAGTGATGGTGGGACTGCCGAACTTCTTGTCAAGCACCACATAGCGGCCCTTGGGACCGAGGGTGACTTTGACCGCGTCTGCCAGAGCGTTCACGCCCCGCTCGAGCGCGCG
>PMIZ01000226.1:799-10574 GCA_003157225.1 Actinomycetota bacterium
TTCCGTGCCGGAGTACTTGGCGAAGACCACGACGTCGCCGTTGTTCACCGGCATAGGGATGAGCTTGCCGCTGTCATCGCGTTTGCCCGGACCGGTCGCCATCACTGTGGCTTTAGTGGGTTTTTCCTTGGCGGTGTCCGGAAGGACGATGCCGCTCACGGTCTTCTCTTCTTGCTCCAGCAGCTTTACAACGACCCTGTCCTCGAGTGGCACTAGTTTCATGCACAACCCTCCTGTCTATGATGATTGCCGCTTGGCTCACGGGTGCCTGATCAGGCACCAAAACCTGCTTCGCACAGTTGGCACTCTCAACCCAAGAGTGCCAACTGTCGGATATGTTATGCGCAGACTCAGGATTTGTCAAACCAAGCAGCGGCATTTTCTTGGGCGGTAGGGCCGGCTCGCGCCGGGAGTCGCCCCGCCGATGAGGTCGACCGGAAGCCGGCTCACGCCAGAAGCGGCACTCGAGTGAGAGCTAGTGGCCTCCTAGGCTTTCGCCGGAATCCACTGCCCCAAGGCCAACGACGCGGAGGCGTCCACGGCCAGGTAGTCGGGGTAGTCGAGCCGTGGCCCTCTGAGGGCGGCCGCGCCGATCATCGCCGCGTTGTCGGTGCAGTAGGCAAAAGGAGGGATCAGGACCTCCATGCCCGCGTGACCACCGGCCTCCGCCAGCCTTCTTCGCAGTAACGAATTGGCGGCGACCCCGCCGGCCACGGCCACCGTCGGTACCTTCTCCTGTTTCGCGGCGCGGAGTGTCTTGCTCACCAAGGCTTCCACGATAGCCTGGCGGTAGGAGGCCGCGATGTCGGCGGCGTGGCGCGCGCGCTCCTCGGCTGTCATGCCGCGCAGCAGATAGTAGAGCGCCGTCTTCACCCCCGAGAAGGAAAAGTCGGGACGAGGGGATCTCCTCATGCCGATCGGGAACGGAAACGAGGCCGGGTCCCCCTTCTCCGCAAGTTCGTCCAGTTCCCGCCCGCCCGGGTAGCCAAGTCCAAGGAGCCTGGCGCCTTTGTCGAACGCTTCTCCGGCCGCATCGTCGAGCGTCTGGCCCAGCAGTCTGAAAGTCGTCCGGTCTTCGACCCGGATCAGAAGAGTGTGACCACCTGAAGCCACAAGCGTGACCATGGGGAAGCGCGCGTCCGACTGGGCCAGCCAGGGCGCGGCCAGGTGACCATGGATGTGATTGACGGGGAAGAAAGGCAAGCGACGGCTCCACGCGACGGCTTTGGCCGTCTGCACTCCAATCAACAGCGCCCCGATCAGCCCGGGACCCACCGTCGCAGCGACCGCTGCCAACTGGTCGACGTTACATTCCGCCAGGCGCAGCGCCTCGCTCACCACTGCGGTCATACGCTCCACGTGGGCTCTACTCGCCACCTCCGGCACCACACCCCCATAGCGCTCGTGGATGGAATCCTGGGAGTGCGTGACCGACGACAGCACTTCTCCACGCGAGTTCAGCACCGCCGCGGCCGAGTCGTCGCACGAGGACTCGATGGCAAGCAGAAGCCCCTCAAAGGAGCGCGCCGCGCGGTCCACGTCCGCGGGCACTGTTGCGGGCGCCGTTCTTCCAGCATGTCCTTGCCTGTCGCCCGAGCCGCCGGTACCGGCCCGCGGGTCCCGGATCATCACGAGCGCGTCCTCTCCTGTGTCCGGATAGTATCCACGGCGCAACGCCAGACTGGTGAAGCCGCGCGAGCCGTAGAGACCCAGGGCGCCGGCGTTGCCCGGCCGCACTTCCAGCAGCACCGATCTCCCGGCACGGTCCGCCGATCCCAGGAACTCGTCCAGCAGGATCCCTCCGATGCCCTCGCCTCGCCTGGCTTGCGTCACGGCCAAATCGAGCAGATGCCATTCATCGGCGTAGCATCGACCGATGAGAAACCCCAGCACCGCCCCCTGCTGCTCCGCGGCGACCGTTCTCCACCCTGGTTCCTGCCGCAACTCCTCCGCGAACATCGCCTTGGTCCAGGGCTGTCCAAAGCATGCGGCTTCGATCTGGACTACGGCAGATAAGTCCTCGGGGCGCATATCACGCGTGACAGGACTCACGTCCGGACGGGACCTTCCGACGACGGGCTTCCCGGCGATCCCGCCCAGGGGTCCCGCATCTTGGTGATGTGGACGTCGGCGTCCGGGGAGCGCACGTAGATGGGCTTCACCGCTTCGGGAACAGCCGGGCCGCCCTCGCGAAGCACCCCGGCAAGCCACCGCTGCAGACGATGGCCCTCGAAACCCTCCCCGGGTTCGATCAAAAGGTCCTGCCCCAGGACAAGCCACTCGGCCCCAACCGCGCTGCCTACGAATTCCGCGCCTTCAGGGAGGTCGCCGATCAACTCCCGCGCCTCAGCGAGAACTTGAGTCGGGCCTGCGCCAACCGCCGCCACGATCCCACCCAATGCGGCCCGGTCGCAGACCGCGAAAGCACCTCGGCGCACCCATCGCCGCGCGGGAGCCTGCGAGCCGGTCGCTTCATACAGGCCGAAGAAGACCTGCCCCCGCCGTGCATCGACTACCGGCACGAGCAGTGCGGAGACCGGCGCCACTCCCACATCGTCGCCACCGGAGCGGCAAGCGCCGCCCGCGATCACACGCGTAGCGGCAGCGGCAGCCAGTGCGCCAAGAGTGCTTATGCCGGCGACTGGTACCTGCAACGCGAGGCTGAGTGCTCGCGCGGTAGCCACTGCGATCCTCACGCCTGTGAACGTCCCAGGCCCGACACCCACCACGATGGCCCCAAGATCTGCAGGCGAAAGACCCACTTCCGTGAGCATCTCGTCGACCATGGGCAGAAGCAGCTTCGCCTGGCCGCGACTGTCGACCTCGGCGCGACTCCCCACAGTCTCCCAGCAGGGCGGGCACGAAACCCCGCGCACAACGCCGTCCGCTGTTCCCGTCTGGCCCGGGCGCACAAGAGCGGCACCGCAGACCCGCGTGGAGCCATCCAGCGCCAGTATCACCCTTGGAGGCTTCTGAAGAACGAAGCCTTGGCCCCCAGGGTCAGCCACGATCACTCGCCTGTTCCCAACGCCGGAGGGCGTCCTCATCGGCGGTCTCTATCTCCATGAAGCGCTCCCGCAGCGACTCATGCTGCAATCGCACGATCCATCTCGGAACACCCAATCTTCCGAGGCCCGCTTCAGGCCATTCGACGAATGTGATCGCGTCCACACGCACGTACTCCTCCAGGGCAAGGGCGTCGTCGTCCCCGATGTCGTCCACCCGGTAGAGATCCAAGTGCTGGATCACCACGCGGCCCGAATAGATGTTCGCGATGGTGAACGAGGGGCTGCGGACCGGGTCTGCGACTCCCAGTTCCTCGGCCGCGGCACGCACAAAGGTGGTCTTCCCTGCTCCGAGCGGCCCGTAGAGAAGCACCAGATCGCCGGGCCGCAGAGCTCGCGCCAACCTCCTCCCTATCCGCTGCAGCTGCTCCAACTTCACGCCACGGCTGCGCAGCACAACGTGCTTCGCGTCTACCACAGATGCAGTTGCTCGGTGCGAGGGGAGTCGGGCCGGGCAGGATGGGGTCCCTCGGAACCTGGCGCCCGCTCGGCCTCGCCTGACTGCTTCGGGCTGGGCTGGTTCGGGCCCGGCTCGCCGGCGCCCGGCCGGCCGATACTCTCCTGCTCAAGGGCGCCCGCACCCCCGCGGAGCGCCTCTGCCCCCAGGTCGAGCAGACGGCGCAGCTTGCCGAAATCGTCCACCAGTACCTGCCGGTTGGCAGGAGTGTAGAGTGCCGCCGCGGGGTGGAATACCGGGAAGATGACCGTGTCCACGCCGCCCAGCTCCTTCTCCTTGGCCTTCCCGTGGATCGCGGTGATGCTGAGCTCGGTGCCGGCCAGCCGTTTGGTGGCGAACCGCCCGAGCGTACAGATGACTCGTGGCCGAATGATGGCGATCTGGTCCATCAGGTGCGGACCGCAGGCCTCGAGCTCGTCGGGGAGCGGGTCGCGGTTCTCAGGGGGTCTGCACTTCACCACATTGGCGATGTACACGTCTCCCCGCGTCAGCCCTATG
Source organism: Actinomycetota bacterium (assembly GCA_003157225.1). The sequence continues at coordinate 4,820 of PMIZ01000226.1, forward strand.
CCTCCCAGCAACTCGGTGAGCAACTTGCCCGCCTGGCCCACGAACGGCTCTCCCAACCGATCTTCGTGGAAACCCGGTCCCTCCCCCACGAACATCAGCTCCGCCTGTGGGTTCCCCACCCCGAACACAACCTGCGTGCGGCCCGTGCAGAGGCCGCAACGGTCGCACTCGCGCAGCGAATCCTCTAGGGCTCGCAGCGCTTGGGAGGCGTCGACGGCAGGCTCTCGTTTCGCTTCCTCTTCCACGCCCTAGAGAGTAGCAGATGGCCCGTGGCTCAGCGTCCGGCGAGGTGCTATCCTACCGGCGCGTCGTGGCGACGCGGGCGAGGATTCTCTCTCGGACCGTCTACCTTCCGGAGGCGGAGCCATAGGGCGAATCGCTGCCGGCCACGCTCCGCGGGAACAACCGAGCCACGTCTGGTATCTGCGGGCAGATCTGGAACAGGCAGGTATTTCGTGGAAGGTGCAGGCACAACCGTGCGCTTCGTCGTCGTCGGCGCAGGCCGTCTCGGCGCCAGCCTTGCCCTCGCGCTCCGTGGCCACGGCTCCGCGCTTCTCGGTTTCACCGCCCGTACTTCGCAAGGCCGCGCCAACGCCGAGTCGTGGTTGGGAATGCCTTCATCCCCAGGCCTTCCCGAATTGGTAGGCAGGCAGCCCGACCTCTACATCCTAGCCGTCCCCGATCAGGCGCTTCCTACGGTGGCCGGGGGACTTGCGGCCCTGCTTGCCGCTTCCAAGCCGCCCCATCATCCGTTCGTCGCGCACACCAGCGGGGCCACCTCGGTGGACGTCCTCGCTCCGTGCGTAGAGGCGGGGGGCACGGCACTGGTGTTTCATCCCTTGCAGACGTTTACGGACGCAGTCACCGGCGCCGGCCGCTTCCTGGGTGCAGCCATCGCCGTCACCACCTCTGACGGGCGCGCCGACTCCCCGGCCGCCCAACTTGGTTTCGGCCTTGCCATCACGCTCGGCGCCAGGCCCTTCCTCCTTCCCGACGACAAGCGCGGCCTCTACCACACCGCGGCCACCGTGGCCTGCAACTACCTGGTCACGCTGGAGCACCAGGCCAAGCGGCTCTTCGTGACCGCCGGCCTCCCCGAGGAGCAGGCCCTCTCTCTGTTCCTACCCCTCGTCGAGACCACTCTCGCCAACATAGCTACCCACGGCACGGTCGAGGCTCTCACCGGACCTCTCAGCCGGGGCGATACCGACACCATAGCCACACACCTCGCTGCCCTCGCCGCTGACGCGCCCGGCCTGGTCCCGCTCTATCGCGTGCTCGGGCTTGCTTCGCTGGACATCGTGAGGGCGCGGGGGGAAATTCCAAGCCAGGTTGTAGACACGCTGGCCGAGATGTTGGCGGGTCCCATTGACTCCAGCAGCTTCTGACAGGATGGCCATTGGCGCGCATAATGGACCGCAAAACACGCTAGAGAGAGGAACCAGGGCATGACGAAGGCCACGACGGTCACCGGTACGGCTACGGTTGTGACCGACCGCATACTCTTCAGCACCAAGGGCGACGCCGACATGGTGAACCTCACGGCCGACGTCCGTCGCATCGTGAAGGACGCCGGGCTGGCCGCCGGAGCCGTTACCGTGTTTTTCCCAGGGGCAACCGGCGCCGTCACCACGCTGGAGTTCGAACCCGGGGTGGTGCAGGACTTCGCGAACATGTTCGACCGCATCATCTCGCCGGAGTGGGAGTACGAGCACAACGTCACGCACCCCGACCACAACGGCCACGCCCACGTGCGCGCCGGCTTGCTGGGCCCCTCGCTGGTCTTCCCGATTGAGAACGGCGACATGTGTCTGGGCCGCTGGCAGGAGATCTGCTTCGTCTGCTTCGACAACCGCCCCCGCGAACGAACCGTGATCGTCCAGATACTCGGCGTTCGTCAAGAATGATCGCTTCTTAGCCTAGGAGGACGCCCCATGGAACCAGTACTCCAGCTGGCACTCGATTTCGTCGATCTCCCCCGCGCGCTCCAGGTGGCCCAAGAAGCGGTCGCCGGAGGCGCCGATTGGTTAGAGGCCGGCACCCCTCTCATCAAGAGTGAGGGCCTCGAAGCCATACGCGCCCTCAAGTCGCGCTGGCCCGACCGGGTGATCGTCGCCGACATGAAGACCATGGACGCCGGACGCGCTGAAGTCGAGTGCGCCGCCAAAGCCGGCGCGCGCGTCGTCGGTGTCCTGGGGACGGCCTCCGACGCCACCATCAAGGAATGCGTTGAAGCGGCCCGCAACTACGGGGCCGAGATCGTGGTAGACATGATCCAAGTGCCCGACGTGGTGACCCGCGCCCGTGAGGTCGAGAAGATGGGCGCCAACTACGTGGGCATCCACCTGGCCATCGACGAGCAGATGCAAGGCAAGACCCCCTGGGATACCCTGCGCGAGGTAGCCCAGGCGGTCTCGATCCCGATCGCCGTGGCCGGGGGTGTCAACTCGGAGACGGCCGCGCTGGCACTCGAGGCGGGGGCCAGCATTGTTGTGGTCGGTGGCGCCATCACCAAGGCCGCCGATGCGACCGCGGCAACCAAGGCCGTCAAGCAAGCCATGGAGAGCGGCACCGCGGTCAGGTCCAAGTACTTCGTGCGGACGACGGGCCCGGACATCCGCGAGATGCTGATGCGTGTCTCCGCGGCCAACGTATCCGATGCCCTGCACCGCAGCGGCGACATCCCCGGCATGCGGCCCGTCACACCAGGCGTCAAGATGGTCGGATCGGCGCTCACGGTCCGCACGGCTCCCGGCGACTGGGCCAAGCCCGTGGAAGCCATCGACGAGGCAAAGCCAGGCGATGTCCTTGTGATCGACGTTGGCAACGTGCCTCCCGCCGTCTGGGGGGAGCTCGCCACCAACTCGGCCATCCAGCGCAAGGTGGCAGGCGTGGTCATCTATGGAGCAGCGCGGGACGTCGCCGACATCCGAGCATTGGGGTTCCCGCTCTTCTCAACCCTCATCAGCCCGACGGCCGGGGAAGCCAAGGGCTTCGGCGAGATCGGCGTGCCCATCAAGATAGCCGGCGTCGCAATCTCGCCCGGTGACTGGATAATCGGCGACGACGACGGCGTATGCGTAATCCCCAAGGACAAGGCCGTCGAATACACCAACCGGGCCATGGACGTCCTCGAGAAGGAGAACCGCATGCGCGCGGAGATCCTGGCCGGGAGCACGCTCAGCCAGGTGGGGTACCTCTCCAAGTGGGAGAAGCACTGAGACGACGTCGAGGCTTTCGCGGGCTTGAGTGTCGGTCTTTCGCCGGACGGCATGCTCCGCGCACGTGTGTCCCACGGCGAGGTCCTTGCCCGATCTAGGCGGCGGCACCGGGGAGCGCGGCTCCGGCTTGGCCCGGGTGCTCACTGCCCGGGCGATCATCGTCGATCCACTTCCGAGACCAAGGTGCGGCCGCGCGGGAGATAGCCCGTCCCGTGCGGCCGGGTGGCCGAGTGCTCACCCTCTTGCGCGAACCTGCCGGCTTCAGGACCGCCGAAGGCATGGAGACATTCCTGGGCGGCTACGGCATCGACGGGATGAGCACGCGGCAGCGCAGCAGCAGCTACTTGTTCCTCGGGTCGGTGACCGGAGCGGCTCCGGGCACGTCCGGGTGACCGCCGGGCGCGTCACACCGTGACCGGAACATTGTCGATGAGCCTGGTTCCGCCGAAGAAGACCGCCAGAGCCATCAGGCATTGTCCGGACGCCGTAGTCACCGGGCTAAGGTCGTCGGCTCGCACGATCTCAATGTAGTCCACCCGGCCCAGCGGGGCTTCGAACGCCAGCATGCCGCGAATCGTCCCCTCAACCGTCGCTACGTCCCGCTCTCCCTCGGCTACCAGGTTCTTGGCCGCGGTGAGTGCCCGGTAGAGCGCGGGCGCCTGCGCGCGCTCCTCGGGCGCCAGGCGCACGTTTCGCGAACTCATCGCGAGCCCGTCCGCTTCGCGCACGGTGGGGCACGGAACTATCTCGACCCGCATGTCAAGGTCGTGCACCATCCGCCGGATAACCGCCAACTGCTGGGCGTCCTTCTCCCCGAAGTACGCGCGGTCGGGCCCGCAGATGTTGAGAAGCTTGCCTACCACCGTGCAGACCCCGCGGAAGTGCCCCGGACGCGACCGGCCACAAAGACCGACAGTCAGGCCCTCGACGTCCACCCAGGTGGAGAAGCCCTCCGGGTACATCTCATCCCCACTCGGGCTGAAGATGAGATCGGCGCCCGCCTCTTCACAGAGCCGCCGGTCTCGCTCGAGATCACGGGGATATCGCGCGAAGTCCTCCCTAGGGCCGAACTGCGTGGGGTTGACGAAGATCGACACCACCACCACGTCGTTCGCCGCCCTTGCGGCCCGGATCAGCGACAAATGCCCCTCGTGAAGCGCCCCCATGGTCGGGACGAGGCCAACCGTGTGGCTCTCACGCCGAGCCTCATCCAACACCGCCCGGACTTCGAAGACGGTGGTCAGACAGGGCAGGCCGCCCCTCATCGGCCAGACTCGGCTCGGTCGGAACTGCCGCTCATCGGCCGAACCCAAGTTCGGCGACCGCCAACACTCCGGGCACTCCCGTGGCCGCCCGCACCGCCCGGCGGATGCTTCTCGCAACCACCTCGGCCGCTGCCACGCCCGCCTGCAACACGCTCGTCGTCTTCTCACCGGTCGCGAGGACGAATACGCAGTCGCCGTCCACGGGGGTATGCACCGGGTCGATGGCGCGGGCCAAGCCGTCGTGGCTCATGCGAGCTACGATGCCGCACTGCAGTTTGTCGAGACAGGCGTCGGTCATGACCACAGAGAGCGTCGTGCTGTCCAGGGCGAAGAAGCTAGGCGTGCCTCTCATGGATAGGAGCGTCTCCCTGCCGCCGATGAAGGCCCCGTCGCCGCGCGCCCCGGCTAGAATCGCCCCGTCTTCATCCAGTACGTCCCCGAGGGCGTTCACTACCGTCAGGGCGCTGATAGTCGCTCCGCCTTCCAGGGTCATGCTCGCCAGCCCGACGCCGCCCTTCATCATCCCCTTCGACCCAAGGATCTTGCCCACGGTGGCTCCGGTACCGACTCCTATCGAGCCTTCCTCCACCTGCTCACCGGCGTCTTGAGCCGCGCGGTAGGCGTCATCCGGCTTCGGGAATCCCTGACACGCTCCCACACCCAGATCGTAGATGACGGCAGCGGAAACCAACGGAACGCGGGCAAACGGCGTCCGGTAGCCAGCGCCCTTCTCCCTGAGAAAGGTCGACACCCCGGCCGCGGCTCCCAACCCGAGAGCGCTACCGCCCGTGAGCAGCACGGCGTGCAGTTCGCAGACCGAGACGTAGGGCGACAGGAGCGCCGTCTCGAGTGTCCCCGGGGCGCCGCCCCGGATGTCCACAGAGGCCGTCACGCCTTTGGGCGCCAGCACCACCGTGCAACCGGTCAGGGCCTCTCGGTCGGAGAAGTGACCGACACGTATGCCCTCGATGCCGACGTTCACTGGCACTTCGGCCGGCTCCTAGCGGGAGTTCTTCCTCATCTGCTCGAGGAACTCCGGGTTCGAACGAGTCTCCTTCAACTTGGCGATCAGGAGTTCGATGGCCGCGTTGGGATCGAGCGCGTGTAGCACTCCACGAAGCTTCCACACCATCGAGGCTTCGGCCGGAGCCATCAACAGCTCTTCCTTTCTGGTGCCCGAGTTCTCGATGTCGATGGCCGGGAAGATCCGTTTGTTGGCCAGCTGCCTCGTGAGCCGGACCTCCCAGTTGCCGGTGCCTTTGAATTCCT
>PMIZ01000323.1 GCA_003157225.1 Actinomycetota bacterium
GGTTCGGACCGCGTCGAGTCGATGGCGGCGGGATCGAAGCTCCCGATCTCCTCCTCGAAAGCCGGAGGAAGTTCGAGGCCCGTGATCATGCCGTCAGCTCCGGCGACAAGGAAGCCCGCGAACAGAAGATAGGGGTTGGCCGACGGATCGGATGCCCGAAACTCTAACGTGGCCCCGTCCTGAACGTTGGGGCTCAGCCGCACGAGAGCTCCGCGATTGAGGTGGGCCCATACCGCAGCGGCAGGCGCCTCGGGGCCCGCATGAAGTCGCTTGTACGAATTGATGGTGGGGGCGGCCAAGGCCGCCAGTCCACGCCCATGCGCCAGTTGTCCGGCCAAGAAGCAACGGCCCTCCTCGCCAATGAGGCCATCCTCGGCGACCAGTCTCGACCCAAGCCGCTGGTGGAGGTGAAGACCAGATCCCGCTTCTTCGGCGAGCGGACGAGGCATGAATGTCGCATGAAGCCCCGAGGCGGAAGCGACCTCACGCACCACCTGCTTCGCAAGGACTAACGCGTCCGCCATGAGGACCGGCGGAAGAAACGCAAGATCGATCTCGTACTGTCCGGGCCCGGCCTCATGATGGGAAGAGTCCACGATCACGCCATACGATGCCAACCTATCGGCGGCTTCACGTACTACCCTCGCCCCGATCCCCCGGGTTTCGTCGAAGTAGCCGCCTCGGTCGACCGGCGCTCGCGTCGCGTCCAGCAGGTAGAACTCTAGTTCGGCTGACACTGTATAACCAGCGCCGAGGCTACCACACTCTTCAACGACCAGGGTCAGCGCTGTCCGGGGGTCGGCGGGCCAGGGGTTTCCATCTTTTCCGAGTACCTCACACACCGCTCGCCCAAGTCCAGGCTCGATCTGGATGAGGCTCTCCGGATCGGGACGCAGGCGCATATCCGTCTCGATAAGCCGCGTTCTACCCTCCAAGGATGAGCCGTCGAAGAGCACGCCCTGGTTGACCGCATTTTGGAACCGCGCCGCAGGAAGCTGCATCGAGTGGCTGGTTCCAAATACGTCGACATAGGAGAGCTGCACCCAGGAGATGCCGCTAAGGTCGACGCCGCTCATCGCAACACCGCGAACAGTACGACGACGATCGCGACCACGGCCAGACATGCGCCTGCGATGAGCGCCGCGTAGCCCCAGAGTTGTCGTCGGGTCTCTATGGCTGCCATGCCGCCCATGGGCGCCTCCGGTCGAAGGTCGAAATCAGCAAGGTCTAGAGTATCCAGATGGTCCAGATCGGTGACGAGCTCCTCGGCCGACTGGTAGCGGTGCTCGGGATATCGTCGCATGGCCTTTAGCGTCACGGCCTCCAAAGCGGGGGAGACTTCCGGTCGCAACTCGCGGATGTGGACGGGAGCTCGTCTCAGGTGACCGGCCATGACGGCGAGCCAGTTGTCGCCATCAAATGGCACTCCGCCCGTGAGAAGCTCGTAGACGATCACTCCCCAGGAGTAGATGTCGCTTCGCGGATCGCCCCTGCCGCCTTGTATCTGTTCGGGGCTCATGTAGTCAGGAGTGCCGAGCCCCTCGGACACGTGCCGCCATGTGAGGCGACGAGCACCGGTGAGGAGCGCAGTGCCAAAATCCACGATCTTGAGTATCCCATCTTCGGTGACCAGCACGTTCTCCGGTTTAAGGTCGCGATGAGTGATCCCGCGGGCGTGCAGGTACGCAACCGCAACGGCGAGTTGGCGGCCCCAATCCACCGCGACCGGGATGGGCACGCGCTCCGAGAAACCTTGCATGCGCCGCCGAAGGTTCTCGCCCTCGATGAACTCGAGCACCAGATACGGCTCATCACCGTTCTCATGCAGGTCGAGGCTGCGTTGCACTCCCGGGGCGTCTAGCCGCCGAGCGATCTCGCTTTCCCGCTGGAAACGCTGATAGATCTGTGGATCGCCAAAGAGCAGCGGATTGGGACACTTGAGCATGACCATGCGCCCGGTGCGAGTGTCCCGAGCCTTGTAGGCCTCGGCGTAGGCCCCTTCACCTAGCTCCGACACGATCTCGTAGTGGTCGATGATTTGGCCCGGGCTATACCGCATGTTGCTCTCCGAAAGTAAATAGAGACGAGCGCCAAGTATAACAGTCGAGTCTTGAGCGCCCGGCCGACGCTTGGGNNCTCCATCGATCACATCCACCGCGGCTCTGCCCGTGGATGCCGAATCAGCTGTCTCATGTTGGTGAATAGGCGGAACTGTCCTATTCATCGTCGTCCGCCACGACCGAAGGTGACCCGTTCCTTGCTCGGCGGAAGAAAGGCAGCCTGGGTCTATCGCGGCCGCTTTGAGAGGCCGGCAGTCCGCCATTGAGACGCACCACGATGACGGTGATGTTGTCGGGGGCGCCTCGCTCGAGGCCAGCTTGAAGCAATTCCTCCGCGGCGTCGTCTGCTGATCCCCTTCCGATTTCGTTAGTGATCTCACCCCTGGAAACCAAGTCCCAGAGTCCGTCAGAGCAGAGAACGAAGGCGTCCCCCGGCTCGGCCTGTGCCCGAGACAGATCGACGCGCACGCCCGGCCCAGAACCGAGGCTTCTTGTCAGCATTGAGCGCGCAGGCCCGATAGCGGCCTGTTCCGGGGTGATCAGTCGCATTCTGAGCATCTCCGCCACTCGGGAGTGATCCGACGTGAGCTGGGTGCATTCTTTCTTCCTCACCAGATACGCTCGGCTGTCACCGATGTGCGCCACATAAGCTTCGTTTCCGGAGAGCGCGAGGGCGGTCAAGGTCGTTCCCATGCCCTGGTGCTCGCTGTCCAAAGAAGCCGCGAAGACCGTAGCGTTGGCGACGCGAGCCGCTGCCCTGAGAGCCTGGTGCGGAGGTAATGGCCTTCCCGTCGCCCAGGTGCCGAGGACGGCCTCTACAGCCAAGCGGCTGGCCACCTCCCCCGCCGCGTGGCCTCCCATGCCGTCCGCCACAACGAACAGAGCTCCATGTTCGTCGGGCTCAGACGGGACGTAGGCACCGACGAAGTCCTCGTTCTCGGCACGCACGGCGCCGGGATGGGACCTGAGCGCCCACGCGAACTCGGGAAGCACAGCGCCCGCTGAGGCGCTCATTCCCGTCGTGGTCGTCATCGGTATCGGCCTCCTCGGCGTGGGTGCCGGTCACTGTCGCGGTCGTCGCAAGCGGCAACTTGCAGTTCGTACTGTCTCACGAAGTCCGGGCCGGGGTCTTGCACCGGCCCGGACGGG
>PMIZ01000378.1 GCA_003157225.1 Actinomycetota bacterium
TACCCTCCGTCGCCGCTGGCGACATCCGCTGATGTGGCTCGTGGGTTTCGGGTCATCGTTGCCTACTCCAGATATCGACGACGACTCGAGGGATGGGGAGAGGAAAGTCCCGGAGCAGGTCTTTGAATCTCTCCCAATCGAGGCTGGCCCGTTGGCTCCGTCTGTTCAGCCACTTGAACCAGGCGCGTTCGACGAAGTGTACGAGCCCCGAGAGGCTGCGCACGTTGCCGCTGACGCCGAAGTAATTGAAGTGGCCCTGGACTCGCCTCACTAGCGCTTCATGCTGCGCCTGCATCGGTTGATGTCGATGGTCTCGACACCAGTCGTTCACGGACTTGATAGCCCGCGAGAGGCGTGCACTCCTGGTTTTGCATGCCACGTTCCATCGTCCTCCTCGGGATTTCCGCCAATACCACGTGAATCCGAGGAAGTCGAAGGTCGATGGCCCCTTGCCATGCCCCTGGGTCATCCGGGGTTGCCGGAAGTCCAGAAGCCGGGTCTTGTCGAGGTTCAGCTTCAGTCCGTAGCGCCCCAGTCTCCGCTCCAGCACCGCCTTCACGCGCTCCGCGTCGTCCTGTCGTTCAAACCCGAAGACCGCGTCGTCCGCGTACCTCACGAGCTTTGCTTTGCCTCGCAGTCGCGGTTTCACTTCCTCGGCGAACCACCGGTCGAGCACGTAGTGCAGATAGACATTGCCCAGTAACGGTGAAAGGGTTGACCCCTGGACCGTGCCTGTGTCAGGCGCCGAGAATTCTGCGCCGTCCATTACCCCGACGTTCATGCATTTGCCGACGAGTCGGAGTATCGACCCGTCCGCTACCCGCCTCTGGAGCATCTCCAACAGCTGCGCTCGGTCAACACTGTCAAAGAAGGTTGCGACATCTATCTCCAGAATGAAGTTCGCTTCGCCTTCGTCCACCGCTCGGGTCAAGGCTCGCACGGCGTCGTGGGCGCTGCGTCCGGGCCGAAAGCCATACGACCAGTCCATGAAGTCCTGTTCGTAGATAGCCCCAAGCACCTCGCACAGCGCGTTCTGCACCACCTTATCTTCCGTGGTGCTGATTCCAATCGGCCGCGTCTTGCCGTTGTCCTTCGGGATGTGCACACGCCGGATGGGTTGATGCCGATATTGCTTCGCCACCAACCTTTCGTGCAGGTCCCGCAGATTTCTCCGCAGGTCCTGTTCGTACTGCTCCTTTGTAATGCCGTCCACGCCCACCGCCGCATCCTTACGAATGCGACGAAAGGCGTCGGTGAGCACTTGCTCATCGATGAGATGAGCCAGCGCGTGAAACTTCCCCGCGGGCTCCTGTTTCGCTCGTTCCGCTACCCTCTGGAGTCCGGTTGTCATGCAACCCGGCGTCGATGCGCCGGTCATGTTTCCCCCCAGAGGCTCACTTCAGCACGGGCCTCTTTTGCTCGACCGGGTCCGGGTGCCGCCCGTTCCCCGATGTCTTCGCTCTTCTTTCGGCCCTCAGACTCCCCGCGCTCCCTCGCGCCCTCGCTCCGGTTCCCCTTGCTTGGGCCTACCCTCACGGCCAGGACTTCTTCTTTGCCGAGCCCGCGTGGCCTGGCTAACGCGCTCTCGTCGGGATTGGTCACCGGGTCCCTTGGCACCGGGTGTTGTTCGTGAAGGAGAGGCAGGGCCTCCCAGATGACTGGTCCATCCTCTTGGTCACGTGCCGTGGTCGAACACCCCGCCCGATGCGTCATCTCCTCGTCCCTTATCGGAGATATCGCTGCTGCCTTCCGGGTCAGTGAACCCTTGGGCTCGGGCAAAACCACTTTTCGGGGCTGCATCCCCACGGCCCATTTCCTCGTGTACCTACGCATCGCCGTCGCGGTTACCCGTTACGTCGCAAGGCTCACTACCGACCTGCGGGACTACGCTTTGGCCGGACGGGGATTGCACCCGTTGGACGGATTCTCTGAATTTCAGGAACATTCCGAGTGTTTCTTCCTTTCAGACCAGCCTTTCCTGGTCGCTTCCACTGCCGGTGGCTCGAAAATTCGTTGGTGGTGGCTCGAAAGAAATCAAGGACAAGCTCGCTTCGCGCAGGCTCTGCGCCGTCGGCGCCCCTTGATTTGCCGGGCTTGCCCGTGATGAGGGCTGGTATGGGCTGCAGGGCAGCCCATACTCGGATTTTCGGGCCACTGACCGACACACGGATTTTCGGACCACCCGGCGATGAGGGAGCGGGCCGGTGAGCGGGCGGAGGTGCCCCCGTCTGTGAACTGGTTACGAAAATCCGCCTGTGAAGTGGACCCCCAAAATAGGACCAGGAGCTAAGGTGTAGTCCGCCTCAACAACGAGGCAGGACACGATGAAAAAGAACCGACAAAAGCACACAGCAGTATTCAAGGCACAGGTCGCGCTCGAAGCCATGCGAGAGCAGTCCACGGTCGTGGAGATCGGGCGCCGGTACAAGATCAACCCGAACCTGGTTCACAAGTGGAAGAAGGAAGCCGTCACACGGCTGGCCGTGGTTTTCGAGCCAGGCCATACAAATGCAGAGGAATCAGCCAACGCCGAGCGCGAAGCGGAATTGCTGCGCAAAGTGGGGCAGCTGACGCTGGAGAATGATTTTTTAGCACGCGGGCTCGCGCGCATTCGCTGACGGAGAAGCGCGCGATGATCGAGCCCCACGACGACTTATCTGTCCGTCGCCAGTGCGAACTGCTGAAGCTGGCGAGATCCGGAATCTACTTTCAGCCGACGCCGGAGGCGGAGGAAGACCTGGCCATCTGCAAAGAGCTGGATAAGTTGCATCTCGAATTTCCAGCGTTCGGCAGCCGCAAGCTGTCGTGGTTGCTGAAGGCGCAGGGTCAGATGGTCAATCGCAAGCGGGTGCAGCGACTGATGCGAATCATGGGCATCGAAGCGCTGGCGCCCAAGCCACGCACGACCGAGGCAGCACCGGAACACACGAAATTTCCGTACTTGCTGCGGCATCTCGCGATCGTTCGGCCCAATCAGGTGTGGGCCTCGGACATCACGTACATCCCGACGAGACAGGGGCATTGCTACCTGGTCGCCGTAATGGATTGGTACACGCGCCGGGTTCTGTCCTGGCGCATTTCAAACACGATGGACAGCCGCTTTTGCATCGAGGCCGTGGAAGAAGCTCTTGCGAAATTCGGCTTGCCGGAGATCTTCAACACCGACCAGGGGTCGCAATTTACCGACGGTGATTTCACGTCCGTGTTGCTGGACAAGGGCGTGAAAGTCAGCATGGACGGTCGGGGTCGATTCATGGACAACATCTTCGTCGAGCGCCTGTGGCGATCTGTCAAATGCGAGGAGGTCTACTTGAACGACTACCGAGACGTGGCCGATGCCCGCAGGGGCATCGCGATCTACCTGGACAAGTACAACCACAGGCGGCCCCACCAAACCCTTGGATTCCAGACACCCGTAGCGTTTTACGAATTCGAAATAGAGAAGTCGGCGATGAAAGAGGCCGCCTAAATCGCCGCTGCATCATGCTGATGGCACGCTGCCCACAACTGCAATGCGTTCACCTGCTTCTGCGGGGCCGTGCGCGCATTGCATCCGTGGACAGCAGCCATCAGCATGCCTCCGCTCTCAACAATTTCCTTGCCGGCGAGGCCCATCCGGATCTACAAAACAACTCACGCGGACTCTCTCTTAGCTCGGGCTATTTTGGGTCCTACGAACGGGGTCCACTTCACCCACCCGGCCCAGCGCTCGACTTTTTGGACGATGTAACCGGGCAGATCGAGAAGGGCTCGTATGCTCCTGATGTCGGCTTCGCGACGCTTTGGCATGGCGCCTCAGCGTCGACGCTGACCGCGACAACCGCAAGCGCCAGGCTGCCGGCCACAACTGCTCCGGGCGGATGCCCAGAGCTCCATTTACCCTTGTCACTGGCGTCCGGGCGCACCGACTTGAGCGCTACTCCCGCCCCATTAGCACCAACATTCCCAGAAGATCCACATAATTGGCAGATAGACTCTAACGACCGACTCGGAAAGCGTCATGTCTGTAGACGGCCATGGAAATCCGAA
>PMIZ01000146.1 GCA_003157225.1 Actinomycetota bacterium
TTCATCGAGTACCACAACCTGCAGCGGCAGTTGCTCTTCACCGAGAGCGACATCGAGGAGAACCTGCCGAAGGCGGTGGCGGCCGAACGTCACCTGCGTGCGGCCAACTCCGCGGTCGAGGTGGAGGGAGTGGTGGCGGACTTCAGCCCCGCGAACGCCGAGCGCCTGGTCAAGGACGCCGACGTGATCGTGGACGGCCTCGACAATTTCGAGACCCGGTTCTTGGTGAACGACGTGGCCCTCAAGACGGGAGTGCCCTGGGTCTACGGCGGTGCGATCGGCTCCACCGGGATGACCGCGACCTTCTTGCCAGGGGAAGCTCCGTGTTTTCGTTGCCTTGTGAGCGCCCCGCCCATGGGCGCGATGATGACGTGCGACACGGCCGGCGTCGTGAATGCCGCCCCCTGGATCGTCGGGTCCATGGAAGCGGCCGAGGCTATCAAGATCCTGCTTGGCACGGCGCCTGTCAGCCGCGACCTGATGGTGTTCGATCTCTGGGAGCGGGCGTTCGACTCGGTCTCGCTCACAGGCTTTGCCTCGGCCGATTGCCCCGCCTGCCGGGGCGAATACGAGTTTCTCGAGCGAAAACGGGGCACCCGCGTCACGAGTCTGTGTGGCCAGAACGCCGTGCAGATCTGGAACCCGGCGGGGGCCGGGCTGTCCCTCCCGGAGCTTCGAGGCCGACTTGCCGCGCTCGGAGAAGTGGAGAGCAGTGAGCTGATGCTTCGCTTCACCTCAGGTGAGCAGGAACTGGTAGTGTTCTTCGACGGCCGTGCCATCGTGCGGGGCACGCGCGACGAGGCCCTGGCCAAGGCGCTCTACGCCAAGTACGTGGGGATGTGAGCGGCGTTCGTGACTCGCGGCGCCTGGCCGCGCTACGACCGTCCCAGGTAGCTGCCCAGCCCCTCCCGCAGGGGTATGGTCAGGAATTCGGGAAAGCGTTCGGCCACCAAGCGTCTCTCTTCCTCCGACACCGCTCCGCCCTGGCTGACGAAGTCCACCGCACCGGGGCTGAGTGGCCGTCCGGGGAAGTGCTGCATGAGGGCTCCCTGGACCTTGCCGATGGACTTCGGGATGCGAAGGATCGGCCTCCGCCGGCCCATTGCGGCTAGCGCCAGCCGGAGGAACTGCGGGAGAGTCACCACATCGGGGCCGCCAAGGCCGAAGGTAGTGTCGAGGCTCCTCTCCGGTTGTTCGAAAACAAGCGTGAAGAATCGCCCGATGTCCTCCACGAATAGGGGCGTCAGCGCTTGCAGTCCGGCGCCGAATGTGGGCACGAAGGGTAGGTAGTCGGAGTAGTGGAGGATGCGGTTGAGCGCGGTGTCGCCCTGCCCATACGCCCAGCAGCTCCGTACGATCGTCCAAGCCAGCCCGCTGCCACGGACGGCCTCCTCCGCCTGCCACTTGGCCCTGTCCCAGTAGGTAGAAGGGTCTGCCGACACGCTGATGCCGCTCATATAGACAAAGCGGGGGGCGTCTTCCCCGTAGCGCTTCAGGTCCGGTCCGGTCGTCGAGCGGCCGTAGGCTCGAGCCACGGCGGCCAGTAGATTGACCGTTCCCCCCCGATCGACGACGTCGTAAGTGAGGCCTCGTCCGGGGTCCTCCACGGGGGCGCCCGTGAACTGCACCGCCTGGACGATCGCCTCTACGCCCGTGACCGGCGCGTCAAGCGAGACCGGCTCGGTGACGTCGGCCTCTACGAAGGTGAGGCGTCCCTGGCCCAGCGCTTGACGCCCCGCTTCCTGCTTTTCGAAGATGGTCATGGCACGCGCGCTCGACTGGCCCATCGCACGGACCGAATGGCCTGCCTGCAACAGATGCCTGCTGATAGTGCTTCCCACGAATCCGGTCGCACCGGAGACAAGAATCAACATGAGTCCCCCTTCTTCGCGGAGCGTCGTCCCGGCGTCAGGACGCCCTGCTCTCTATGTTCTCACCCGGTCGCGCTATAGTGGGCGGGCGTATGAGCTTCTGGCACAACAACGAGCACGTTTTCGTGAACGCCGGGGTTTCGGTCCTGGTACTGGTTGCCGCCTGGTTGCTGTACTGGGGTCTGCGGAAAGGCATCGATCGGTTCTCGCGGCGGCGGAATCTCGCAGAGGCCGATCCGGGTGCTGAGACCCGATTCAGGATGATCGAGCGGCTGTCCGCCGTCGTGCTGCTCTTCGTGGCGGTGGGCCTGGTCTTCTGGATCATGGACGTCTCGGCGCTCAAGCGCGTGGCCGTGGGCATCTTCGCTTCCGCCGGCGTCGCGGGGATCGCGCTTGGATTCGCCGCCCAGACCACCATGGCGAACCTGGTGTCGGGCATCATCATCGCCTTCGCTCAGCCCATCCGGCTGGGTGACAACGTCAAGATCGACGACGAATACGGCGCCGTGGAATCCATCAGTCTCTTCTACACCTACATCCGTACCTGGGACAACCGGCGCCTCATCATTCCCAACAAATTGCTTTCCGACAAGAGCATCCGCAACTACACGCTGGTGGACCCCCGCATGCCGGCGCTCGTACTGCTGCGTCTGGACCACGACGCCGATGTGGACGCGGTCCGGACTCTGCTGCTCAAGGAGGCGAGGGAACACCCGCTGTTTCTCCCCGATCTGGACCCCAATGTACAGGTAGTCGATGCGGACGAGAGCGGCGTCTCGGTGAGGCTCATGGCCTGGGCGGCCACGCAGTCCGACGCCTGGACGCTGGCGGTGGACGTTCGTGAAACCGTCGTGCGAGAACTGGCCGGGTTGGTGGTGCCGGTGGCGGTGCGCTGGAGCCGGGTGATGTCAGAGCCGGAGGCGTCGTGAAGCAGAAGATCTGGGGACTCGACCGCAACGTATTTTGGGCGGGGATCACGTCCTTCTTGATGGATGTGAGCTCCGAGATGATCTACTCCCTGATCCCGATCTTTCTCTCGTCGGTCCTGGGAGTCAACAAGTCGCTCATCGGGGTCATCGAAGGGATTGCCGAATCCACCGCCAGCATGCTTAAGATGGTGGCGGGGTGGCTGAGCGACAAGCTGGGACGGCGCAAACCGCTGATGGTGTTCGGGTACGGCGTGTCGACACTCAGCCGGCCGCTGATGGCGCTGGCGGGAGGCTGGGGGATGGTCCTCGCATCCCGTTTCGTCGATCGCTTCGGCAAGGGAGTGCGTACTGCGCCGCGGGATGCCATCATCGCCGACTCCTGTGAGAAACGAAGGCTTGGGCACTCCTTCGGTTTTCACCGAGCGATGGACCAGTTCGGGGCCGTCGTAGGCCCGGCGACCGCCTTTCTGATTCTGTCCCTCCGCCCCGGGGGATACCGCACTGTCTTTTGGATCTCGATGATTCCAGGCGTCCTCTGCGTCGCCGTGATAGTCCTCTTCATCAAGGAGAGGCGGCGAACAAGAGGGGACGAGATGGCCAGCGCTGCAAGCTGCGAGCCGAACGGTGACAGCTCGACGGGCGGTGGGGAGGCGACGGTTGCCGGTGGCGCCACAAGCGTCGCCAAGGCCACGGGGCCCGGCACAGGCGCCGGCGGCGGCGGGCGCTTCGCGCGGCTTCGCCGTCTCCGCGGCCCGCTGCTCGCCTACCTGGTGGTGACGGCCATCTTCTCCCTCGGCAACAGCTCCGACGCGTTCTTGATCTTGCGGGCCCGAGACCTGCAAGTTGCGACCGTGATGATTCCCGTGCTCTACCTCATGTTCAACCTGGTGTACTCGGTGCTCTCGCTGCCGGCTGGCCTGCTTGCCGACCGCATCGGCAGGCGGAAAGTGGCTCTGCTTGGTTTCGCCGTCTTCGCGGTGGCCTACGCTTGGATGGCCATGGCTCGCTCCCAGGCGGCGGCCTGGGGGGTCTTTGCCGTCTACGGCGTCTACATGGGCATAGCCGACGGCAACGGCCGGGCGCTTCTCGCCGAGTTCTCGTCGGGGGCGCGGCACGGAACGGCCTTCGGCGCTTACCACATGGCGGTGGGTCTCACGGCCCTGCCGGCCAGCATCATCGCCGGTCTGCTGTACGACCACGTATCCGCGGCGGCGCCCTTCTGGCTGGGCGCGGCCGGCGCCGTTCTCGCTGGAGTGCTGATGCTGGCGCTGGTGCCGGAGCCGCGGAGACTCCGCGAGGGCTAGGACCCCGAGGGCCGAGCGAAGGCGAAGGCCTCCCGATCCCCCCCATACAGTCAGGGCCCAAGGGGTCGTGCGGGCGTCCGCCAGGTGCGACAGGGGCTGTTGATGGGCTGGCTGTGAAGAGGGGCCTGCGCGACCCCTTGGTCACTGCAGCCCCTCCAGGATGCCGGGCAGCTCCCGGTGATCGCGGATCACGAAGTCGGCCTCGGGCGACTCGGTGTGGTCCATGACGCTTGCACAGCGGATGGCGACCATGCCGACGTTCTTGGCGCCGAGAATGTCGGTACGAGGGGTGTCGCCGATGTGCGCGGCCCGATTGGTCTCTGCCGCCAAGGCGGCAAGGGTCGAGACGAACATCCGCGGGTCGGGCTTGGGATAGCCCGTCTCATCTGAGAAGGTGAGCGCCGAGAAGTGCTGCAGCAGCCCGTCCTTGTCCAGGAACTCCCGCAACACCCGTCCGGGAGTGAGACTCGTATCGGAAATCAGGCCCAGCCGATAGCCCAAGGCGGCGAGTCGAGGAATCGTCTCCGCTACGCCACGCACCAGGGGGATGCTGCCCACGCGCGCCGCGTTCTCGATGTCGAGGATGACCCGAGACAGCACTTCCTGACCCACCGATCTGTCGTCCACGCCGAACTGCTCCAGGAAGAAGTACGCCTCCTCACGCGCGCCGAAATGCCGTCCGCCGGTCCACGCGGCCATGTAGGCCTCGAACCCTGAGTCATAGACCCGCTCCATCTCCCCGTCGGTGGGATGCAGGCCGGCCGCCGCGAGCAACTCACCGAGCGCATCCATTCGGCGCGGCTTCACCTGCTCCCAAGAGCCATGGTCGGCGGAATAGAGCGTATTCCAGAAGTCGAAGGTGAGGGCGGTGAGCGGCGCGCGCGGCATCGCGCGCGCGCCCGAGACCGAACCCCGGTTACAAACCGACGTGCGTTACGTGTTCTGCGCGCGGCATCGCGCGCGCGCCCGAGACCGAACCGGCCAAGGGACTGGCGGAGTGTTTCGAAGGTGCGACCACCAGCTCTCCTATCGTCAAACATGCAGGGCTATCAGCCCTAACCCGGAAAGTATAGAGGTTGCAAGACCACCCAGTCCTCTCGGAAGACCGGGCAGTGGGCCCCTCCCGAGCCGCACTGAAGAAGCACGGAGAGGCGTATGTTGCTATCCTTGTCCAAGATGAACCGCAGATTGTTGAAGTTTGTGGGGCTTTGCGCCCTTGCTTTTGTGATCGTTTCTGCCGGAGTGCTTCTGGCTCCGCAGATTGCCGCGGCCCAGGCTACCGGCTTCACCGACGTCCCTGATTCTCACCCCTATCACGTCCAGATCGAGACGCTCGCGCAACTCGGCATCATAGCGGGCTTCTCGGACGGAACATTCCGGCCGGGGGATCCGGTGACCCGGCAGCAATTCGCCAAGATGGTAATTCTCGCCATGCGGATCGAGGTGAGCGAAGACGACAAGTCCACCTTCATCGACGTCAAGAAGAGCTCTGACGTGGAGCTCTACCCCGACAACTACGTGGCGGCCGCCGCTCGAGAGGACATCGTCACCGGGTACCAGGGCCCGTCCGGCTCGTACTTCAGGCCGGACGCGACCATCACCCTGGCTCAGATGGTCACCATGGGTACCCGCGCCTGCGACAGGCCGCTGTACGTTCCACCGGACTCCTACAAGTCGGCCTGGGGCAGCTTCGACACCGTGCACTCGGTGATCGCTCGCGTGGCCCAGTACAACGGGCTCCTGCGGGAATTGGCTCCGGCGGGTCTCAAGTTGGTCTCTCCCTGGGGAAAAGCCACCCGGGGCCAGGCCGCCGCCCTGCTCTTCAACGTCATGGGCACCGACACCGCGGGCCTCAACGGCCGTTTCCTCGGCACCTCCGACGATCTGGTGAAGATGTTTCGCGACGCCACCAACGGCAACGACGGCAAGTTCTCCATCCCACTGCCTGATCTGGCCAAGCTCTACATCAAATACGGCAAGCGCTTCGGCATTCGCGCCGACATGGCCTGGGCCCAGATGATCCATGAGACCGGCTACGGCCAGTATGGGGGAGACGTCTCCCCGACCCAGAACAACATGGTGGGCATCGGGGCGACCGGCGGAGGAGTGCCCGGCAACTCGTTTGCGACCCCGGAACTCGGCGTGATCGCCCAGTTTGCTCACCTGGCTTGGTATCTCTACCCCGATCACGTGTCCGATCCCTACTGTGTCCTGGTCACCCAGCCCGCCGACGGGCCCATCACCACCCCCGGAGATCCCCGCCACTTTGTCCAGCCCGACGGGAGTCCCCACAAGGACACCGTGCGCACCGTCTACGATCTCAGCGGCAAGTGGGCGGTCGGCCCTACCTACGGGTCGGCCATCCAAGCCCTGGCGAACAAGATTCAGGTCACCTGCGGACTCTGGTAGCATGGGCGCGGCAATATCTGCGCGCTAGAAAGGATCTCCGCGAGTCTTGAAGGATCTGAACTTCCTGCCCGAGCATCTGCGTGCGGCTGCTCTGTCCGCCGGAGGCGATTTCGGCTGGCCTCTGAACCTGGCCGCGGAGGTGATCGACGTTCTCGGGGACGCGGGGGCCGTCATCCTGGGGGTGGAGGCGTGGAGCGTGGACGCGGAGGGGGTCCCGGCCTCGGTCGGCTGGTCTTCATACGACCTGGATGACTACACCAGTGACTGGGAGGGTTCGGTCGCTGCCTCGAGGATAGAGGCGGGACAGGTGCTGGCCGGCGTGCTGGAGACCGCCGCCGAAGACGACGTGAACTACATCGGCGTCGACTGGGCCGCGCCGGAGTATGACGAGGGACGGACTCTCTAGTCCTGGGTCATCCCGGCTAGATCGACGTAGGGACTGAGTCCCTGCACTGCCTGGGCATAGAGGGTGTACGCCTCTTTGGCCCCGCGCATAGCCAACTCGGCGTCGCGCGCGCTGCCCCAATCGACCGCGTTGACATACCGCTCAAGCGCATCGACCTCGCCCCGAAGAGCCGAGTACAGTTGGGCGTGGGCGTTCGCCACCTTCGGAGGGGCGCTTATCTCCGCCAGCTTGGTGACCGACTTGCGCATCAGGTCGGTGAATTGATGCGCCCTCAGTAGCTCGCTGTCAGTGGGTTTGCTCGGATCCCTGAAGTCGAAGGCCTTGGTCATCTCATCTGCGAGGCCGGTGGAGAAGTCGTGGAACCACTTCTTGAGAGCCGACGTGTAGTCCGCCATGGCCTGGATAGCCTTGGCCGCGGCGGCGTCGGTGGCGCTGGTGCCCTCAGTCGTAGCCACCGAGGCGGTCGTAGTGGATGGGGAAGGAGCGATGGCCGAACTGCCGCATCCGGCCGGTAGAGCGACGATAGCCACTGCGATCGCGACAAGGATCACTGTTCGGGCGACACGCGGCAAAGGACCCCCTCTTCTAGGAACCACCCGCGCTGGGTGGACAGAGGTAGTATCGGGAGCCCGGGTCCGGTCCTTTAGCGCCGCTCCGTGGGGCGTCTCTCTCCCGGGCGGTTTAGCCCCGGGTCGCTCGGCCGTCTCCCTCGATGGGGATGACGGGTCCAAGGAAGCGGGGCAGCGGATGGGTGATGTTGACCTGCATGAAGGCCTTTACCCGAGCGGGCCACTCGCGGAGCGCGAAGCGCCACTCGTTAGGGTAGCTTTGGATGTCGGCGACCACTCCTGTTGCCTGGAGCCCCAGCCGCCGAGCTAGATAGACGGCACGGGCCAAGTGGAACTTCTGGGTGACGACGATCGCGGTCTTCACTTGGAAGACGTCGCGGGCCCTGTACATGGTGTCGTAGGTGTCGAAGCCGGCGTGGTCGGTGAACACGTCCTGATCGGGAACCCCCCGCGCGAGCACGTATTTCAGCATCGCGTTGACCTCGTCGTAGTCGACCTGGCCGTGATCGCCGGAGAGGAGGAGTTTGTCGACCTTGCCGAGCTTGTAGAGCTTGATCCCGGTCTCAAGCCGGTCGACCAGCATGTCGGAGGGTGTCCCGTCGGCGGACACCTTGGCGCCCAGGACGATTGCGGCCTGGGCATGAGGAGCCTCATTGGGGGTCCGTACGATATGGCTGGCCGCCGAACGAGTCATGACCAGGTTGGACACCAGCAGGGCGGCGACGAGAAGTACGAGGATGATTCCCGCGGAGATGAGCGACCAGAAGACGATCTGGCGCTTGCGACTACGCTTTCCCATACGCGCTAGGGTAGCACCAAGGGCGCGTCAGCATTGGCCTACCGCATCCGCCCTTACTGACCCCGAAGTGCGAAGCACGAGACGAGCGTGGTGTGGCGGTAAGGGGGCGGCGTGACCGCGCGTCTGCCAGCGGCGGATAGCCGCGCGTAGTCGCGCCGGGGCTATAGCAAGCAGGCAGACGCGCGGTCACGCCGCCACTCACGGACAAAGTTGCGCGGTGGCGTGCGACTGGAATACAATGCATGGTCCGCGCAGGCCCTTTGTTCTCCCCTGCCTGGGCATTCTGGATCGCACTTAGCCTCAAGGAACGGGGGTAGATGGCATGGCTATGACCATGACAGAGAAGATATTGGCTCGGGCTGCCGGCAAGGAGTCGGTGGAACCCGGCGAGCTCATCATGGCGAAGCTCGACTTCTGCTTCGGCAATGACGTCACCGCCGGCGTGGCCATCGACGAGTTCGAGAAGGCCGGGTTTGAGCACGTGTTCGATTCGAAGAAGATCGGGCTCATCGCCGATCACTTCACGCCGAACAAGGACATCAAGACGGCCGGCCTGGTCAAGCAGATGCGCGAGTTCTCCAAGAAGCACGGGCTCGAGCACTGGTACGAAGTGGGCCGTGTGGGCGTCGAGCACGCCTTCTTGCCCGAACAGGGCGTGGTCGGTCCAGGGGACGTGGTTCTCGGCGCCGACTCCCACACCTGCACCTACGGCGCGCTGGGCGCGTTCGCCACAGGCGTCGGCTCCACCGACCTGGCGGGAGCGATGGCGACTGGAGAAGCCTGGTTCCGTGTCCCTGAGACCCACCGGTACGACTTCGAGGGGACTCTGGGTCGCTATGTGACGGGCAAGGACATCATCCTTTTTACCATCGGGAACATCGGGGTGGATGGAGCCCTCTACAAGGCGATGGAGTTCACCGGGTCGACCATTCGCAGTCTCTCCATGGATTCTCGTTTCACCATCTGCAACATGGCCATCGAGGCCGGTGGCAAGAGCGGCATCATCGCGCCCGACGACATCACCAAGGCGTACGTCGAGGGTCGCTTCTTGCGCACGCCCCGCTACTACCACACCGATCTGGACTATGTGTACGAGAAGATCTATCGCTGGAAGGCGGAAGAGGTTCCGCTTATGGTCGCGAAGCCCCACTTGCCTTCGAACACGCAGCCGGCTGATGAGCTTTCCAGCATCAAGATCGACCAGGTGGTCATTGGCAGTTGCACCAACGGTCGCATGGAGGATCTGCGCCAGGCGGCCGAGATCCTTCGCGGGCGAAAGGTCCACAAGGACGTGCGCTGCATCGTCATCCCGGCGACGCAGGCCATTTGGAAGCAGGCTATGGACGAGGGGCTGTTCGACGTGTTCCTCGCGGCTGAGGCGGCTGTGTCGGCGCCTACGTGTGGTCCCTGCCTGGGCGGGCATATGGGCGTGCTCGCCAAAGGTGAGCGGGCCGTCTCAACCACCAACCGCAACTTCGTGGGACGCATGGGCGATCCGGGTTCGGAGGTCTATCTGGCAGGCCCGTATGTGGCTGCTGCCAGCGCGGTCGCCGGCTGCATCGCCACCCCTGATCAGATCGGCGGAAGGAGACAGCCATGACGGCCTTGCGTGGACGCGCCTGGACCTTCGGCCGTGACATCGACACCGATCTCATCCTCCCGGCCCGCTATCTCAACATGAAGACCGCGGAAGAGCTGGCGGAGCACGTCATGGAGGATGCCGACCCGACTTTCGCCGGCAAGGTCAAGCCCGGCGATATCGTCGTGGCCAAGGAGAACTTCGGCAGCGGCTCGTCCCGCGAGCACGCGC
This sequence comes from Actinomycetota bacterium, assembly GCA_003157225.1. The sequence goes on from PMIZ01000146.1 coordinate 10,098, forward strand.
CCATCGCTCTCAAGGGTGCCGGCGTGTCGTTGGTAATCGCGAAGAGCTTCGCGCGCATCTTCTACCGGAACGCCTTCAACACCGGCCTGCCGATCTTGGTGGCGCCGGAGGCGGCGGAGGGCATCAAACAGGGCGACCAGCTGACGGTCGATCTCGCCAGCGGCGAGATCGACGATCTCACCTCCGGCGTGAAGTACCAGGCCCAGCCACTGCCGCCGTTCATGCGCGAGCTGGTGGAGGCGGGCGGCTTGCTTCCGTACTTGAAGAAACGCGCGGCGGCGAACTGACGCGGCGCCGAAGACCGAAAGGACGAGCATGAACTACAAGATCGCCGTCATGCCCGGCGACGGCACCGGCCCCGAAGTGGTGGCCGAAGGACTCAAGGTGCTCAGGGCGGCCGCGGCGCGCACGGGCTTCACCTATGACCTGACCCACTACGACTTCGGCGGCGAGCGCTACATGCGCACGGGCGAGACCCTCCCCGACTCGGCCGTCGAGGAGTTCAAGCAGCACGACGCCATTTTCCTTGGAGCGATGGGGCATCCCCAGGTGGCCCCGGGCATCCTCGAGCAGGGCGTGCTGCTCAAGGCCCGCTTCGCTCTCGACCAATACATCAACCTACGCCCCGTGCGGCTGATTCCAGGCGTCGAGACGCCCATCAAGAACAAGGGCCCCAAGGAGATCGACTACTGCGTGATCCGCGAGAACAGCGGCGGTATGTACACTGGCATGGGCGGCAACTCCCGACCGGGCACCAAAGACGAGGTGGCCATCCAGGAGATGGTCTACACCTACGACCAGGTGGCGCGCTGCCTGCGCTATGCCTTCGACTACACTCGAAAGCACGGCAAGAAGACCCGCGGTGTGGGGCCTGACAATACGCTGGCTCTCATCGGCAAGTCGAACGTGCTCACGCACATGTACAAGCTCTGGAACAGGGTCTTTGCCGAGATCGGGGCGGACTACCCTGATGTCAAGCGTGAGTACTATCACGTGGACGCCACGTGTCTGTATATGGTGTTGAGCCCAGAGATGTTCGACGTCATGGTGGTGGAAAACATGTTCGGCGACATCGTGACCGACCTGGGGGCTGTCACACAGGGTGGCCTGGGCGTAGCCGCAGGCGGGAACATCAACCCTGAGGGCGTGAGCATGTTCGAGCCCATCGGCGGCACGGCCCCCATGTGGACCGGCAAGAACGCCATCAACCCCCTGGCGGCGATAGGGGCCGCCCAGATGATGATGGAACACCTGGGCGAGACAGAGGCCGCTTCTCTCATGGAAAAAGGCATCGCGTTCGCGGTGACCAAGATGAAGTCCATGGTGGCGGCCGAGATGGGCATGGGCACCGACGCGGTGGGCGACCTGGTGGCGGAGTATGTAGCTAAGAGTTGAGGGGCACAGTAGTCGCCATCGTGTCTTTGCGGCGCAGCGTCATTATTCAGCAGCCTGCTCTAGCCTAGGAGGGTTTGGGATGGTGGCCACGGACGACACGTCGGCGGACAAGCGGTCACTGCGCGACCTGGAGACCCACGTTGCCTCGCTGCTTCGTCGCCGGACCAGCCGCAACATCTACGCCCTAGAGTCAGAGGAGCGCCAGACAATCGGCCAGCGGGCCGCCGACCGGCTCACCCGGCTCGCCGGCAGCTGGTACTTCATCATGACTTTTCTCGTTATCCTGGCGGCGTGGATGGCCGTGAACGTAGTGGCAAGCATCCATCACTGGGACCCGTATCCGTTCATCCTGCTGAACCTGGTGCTTTCGTGCATCGCGGCCATACAGGCCCCTGTTATCCTCATGAGCCAGAATCGAGAAGAATCTCGCGATCGGCTCCGGGCCGTGGCCGACTATGAAGTGAACCTGAAAGCGGAGATCCTGCTCGAGCACCTGACCCAGGAGGTCGAGGCCCTGAAAGCCATGCTGTTGGAGGCCCGAGACCACCCTAAAGCTTAGAGCTCGTGGATGCCGAGCTTCCTCCGCACGAAACTCCGGCCAGGCGATATGCTGGACTCATTCGCGGGCGGCCCGACAAGCACCGAGATAGAAGGGAGCGCGCATGGGGGTCATCGTCGTAGGGGTGGATGGGTCTGAGGGAGCGGCTATCGCCCTCGATTTCGCCATGAAGGAGGCCGCCCTGCGCGGCTCTCGACTCCGATTGGTGAGCGCTTGGGAGATTCCTGCCTCGGTGCTTGCGAGCGTGGTGGCCGGCAAGGAGTTCTACGAGGAATTCCGCGAGAACGCTTTCAAGGTGGCCCGCGAAGGGGCCGCTCTGGTGAGCGGCCGCGAGCCGGGGGTCGAGCACGAGGAGATCGTGGTGGAAGGGCAGGCCGCAAAAGTCCTGCTCGACAATTCCGCCGACGCCGAGTTGATGGTCGTGGGCCGGCGGGGCCACGGGTCGTTTCGGGAGATGCTGCTCGGGTCCATCAGCCGGCAGGTGGTCGTGCACGCCAAATGCCCGCTGGTGATCGTCCCTTCGCCACTCCTGAAGCAACCACGTTGATCGTCGACCGGGGCACGACCGCGATGGCGGTCGCCGACCGCCGGATCCATCTTCGACCGCCCAGCATCGTCGGCTCGGTCATTGGCACTTACGACCGGCCCAAGGTCGTCGGCCTCCGTTTCGTCCACCAATAGAGGTCTCTCCGGCTCTCCCGCCGTATCGCTATTCAGGTTCAAGTCGGTTTTGCCGATGAGCCATTGCGGCAGTTTCTTTACAAACCCGGAATCGAGCCTCATATAGATGGTGCCGAGGAGGTTGAGCGCGGCAATGACCCAGGACGATCAAACACAACTGCTCGAAGAACTGAGCAAGGTACTAGTGGCGGACACGCTTCGCGGCGTGGTTGCGTTCTCGCCCGACGGCCCCTGTCTATGGGCCAATGAGTCGGCCGCGAGCATCGTAGGGGTCTCCGCGGAAGAGCTGCTCAAGCATCCTTTGGACGACCCATTCTGGGGCGAAGGCCTAGCGCAGGACGCGCAGGAGACCGCGAGTACCACGGGCCCGGTGCACCGGGAGGTGGAGCGTGGCAACAACGGCGACAGGCAATGGATAGAGCGCGCAGTGGTGCGCGTCGGCCTCTTGGGGCGGCCAAGCCCGGTGGTGTTGATCGAGGACCGCTCCGAGCAGAAGCGAGCGGAGGAGTCGCTGCGCTTTGCGGAGTTCTCCATCAACAAGGCGATGGACCTCGCGTACTGGATCGACGAACAGGCCAATCTGACCTATGCCAATGACGCGGTTTGTGAACGCCTCGGCTACACCCGCGAGGAATTCCTCAAACTGACGCTCTACGACATCGATCCCTGGGCCGCCAAGCCCTGGGACGTGCGTTTCGGACAGTTGAGAAAGGCCGGTTCGCTGCACTGCCAGCGACGGCACGTCACGAAGAGTGGCGAGGTCCTCGATGTGGAGGTGAAGGCTTGTCACGTGAGCTACGGTGACACCGAGTTCCTTTGCACCTACGCGCACGACGTCACGGCCCAGAACCGGATGCAGAAGTCCCTGCGGTTGGCCGAGTTCTCCATCGACAATGCAGGCGAGCTCATCTATTGGCTCGACACAGACGCGCGCTTTGTGTACGTCAACGACGCCACCTGCGCCAAGACCGGCTTCTCGCGCGACGAACTGCTTGGCATGACGATCTACGATGTCAACCCCTGGGCGCCCAGCCCCTGGAAGGCGCACTGGGAGGAGATCAGAGATCACGGGTGGACGACGAGTGACGCCCGCCATCGCACGAAGGGCGGGCAGATCATCGACGTCCAGATCTCCGCCGGCCACGTGGAGTCCGAGGGTCTGGAGCTCCATTGCGTGTTCGCGCGCGATGTCACCGAGACCAGGCACCTGGAGGAGATGGCACGTTTCACCCAGGCGTCGGTGGACAACGCGGGCGAACAGATCTTCTGGGTGACCATCGACGGCAAGTTCGTCTTCGCAAACGAGGCGACGTGCCGGCAGCTCGGCTACGGCCGGGAAGAGCTCATGGGCATGAACGTGAAGGACATCACGCTGCGCATGTCCCATACGTGGCAAGAGGTGTCCGAGCAGCTCAAGAAGAAGGGCACCTTCACCCTCGAGGCCGCGCACCTCTGCAAAGACGGCGCCGAGATGCCGGTTGAGATCAACGTAACCGCCGTCGAGTATGGGGGCAACCAGTACCACTTCGTCGCGGCTCGCGATATCTCCGAGCGCAAGCGGATGCAAGAGACGCTCCTGGGAGACGCCACGCGTAGGCGGATTCTCCTCGATCAGTCGAGAGATGGCATCGTCGTCATGACGAAGGACGGAGCGGTGTGCGAGGCCAACCAGGCGTACGCCGACATGCTCGGCTACACGCTTGACGAGGCGCTCCAGCTTCACATCTGGGACTGGAACGACGATTTCAGCCACGAGCAACTGCTCGCGATGCTGGCGGAGGTCGGCACCGGCGGAGACCACTTCGAGACGCGCCACCTGCGCAAAGACGGCACCTACTGCGACGTGGACATCTGCAGCAACGGTGCCGTGATCGGGGAGGAGAAGTATGTCTTCTGCGTCTGTCGAGACATAACCGAGCAGAAGGCCTTGGAGCGGACGCTTCTCATGACCAAGTTCTCGGTTGACCATTCGGGCGACCAAGTGCTTTGGACTGACCCGTCGGGCCGGTTGGTCTTCGTTAGCGACTCCACCTGCGAGCAGCTCGGCTACACGCGGGAAGAGCTCCTCAACATGGCGATCGACGACATCGATCCGACCTTGAACCCGGGCGAGATCGGCAACTGGGAATCCCTCAGGTCCGCAGGCGTTCGCGTCCAGGAAGGTGCGCACCGCACGAAGAGTGGCGAGCTGATCCCGGTCGAGATCAGAGCCAGCTACGTAGAGTACGACGGCAAGGGGTATGAGGTCATTTTCGCCCGCGACATCAGAACGCGCAAGGAGCTGGAGGAGTCGCTCAAACTCACCCAGTACTCGGTAAACCAGGCCGGTGACCTGATCTTCTGGCTAGGCGAGCACGGCGAGGTGTTCTTCGCCAACGACACCACCTGCAAAGACTTGGGCTACACGCGTGAGGAGATTCTGAGCAAGACCGTCTACGACGTCGATCCCAACGCCCCCAGACCGTGGTCGGATCATTGGCAGGAAGTCAAGGAGAAGGGCAGGCTCACCTTCGAGACCTCCCATATCCGCAAGAGCGGCAAGCGGTTCCCGGTCGAGGTGACGGCGAGCTACGTGGAGTACGGTGGTAGGGCCTATATCACCTCCTTCTCGCGCGACATCACCGAGCGCAAGCGCATGGAGAAGAAGTTCCGGCTCACCCAGTACTCCGTGGACCACACCGCGGGGCAGATATTCTGGGTGGGACCCGATGGCGTTCTCACCTACGCCAGCGAGTCCACCTGCAAGGCTCTGGGCTACACCCGGGAAGAGATGCTCTGCATGAGCATCTACGACGTCGATCCCTCTGCTCCCAAGCCCTGGTCCGCTCACTGGGAGACACTCAAGCAGCGAGGTGGGCACACGTTCGAGACCACCCATCGGACGAAGGACGGCACTGAGATGCCGGTGGAGGTGAGTTCCAACTTCGTCGAGTACGAAGGCGCGGGCTACAACTTCGTGTTCGCGCGCGACATCAGCAGCCGCAAGCAGCTTGAGCATTCGTTGCGTCTGACCCAGTTCTCCGTGGACAACGCCGGGGCGCAGATCTTCTGGATCGGCGAGGACGGAGAGGTCATCAATGTAAACGACTCCGGGTGCAAGCAGTTGGGCTACACGAAAGAGGAGATGCGGGGCCTCACCATCTACGACCTCGATCCGAGCGTGCCCAAGCCCTGGTCGGCGTACTGGGAGAAGATGAAGACGAAGGGCCTATGCACCTTCCAGACCTTCAGCCTTACCAAGGACGGGCAGATGATCCCGGTGGAGGTCACCACCAACTACCTGGAGCACGACGGCAAGGGCTACATCTCGGTGTTCGCGAACGACATCAGCGAACGCAAACAGATGGAGGAGCAGCTACGCCTCACCCAGCTCTCGGTGAACCAGGCGGGAGACCAGATCTTCTGGATCAGTCCCGAGGGCCGGTTTGTCTTCGCGAGCGACTCCACCTGCAGGCAGCTAGGCTATACGCGGGAGGAGATGCTGAAGCTCAGCATCTACGACGTCGACCCGACCGCGCCCAGGCCGTGGACAAAGGGCTGGGAGGACCTCAAGGAGCGCGGCACGCGGGTGAATGAGGCCGTGCACCGTACCAAGGACGGCTACGAAATGCCCGTGGAGATCAGCGCTAGCTACGTCGAGTTCGGGGGCAAGGAATACGCCTTCGTGTTCGCGCGCGACATCACCGAACGCAAGAAGGCTGAGAACGAGCTGCGGTTGGCCAAGGACAAAGCCGAGGCTGCCAACCGGGAGCTGGAGCACTCCATCAAACGGACCAACCAACTCGCGGTCGAGGCCCAGGCAGCCAACGAAGCAAAGAGCGCGTTCCTCGCGAACATGAGCCACGAGATCCGTACCCCGATGAACGGCGTTATCGGGATGGTCGATCTGCTGCTCGACACCGAGCTCGACCCCGAACAGCGCGACTACGCCGAAACGGTGCAATCCAGCGCCGAGGCGTTGCTCACGGTCATCGGCGACATCCTCGACTTCTCG
>PMIZ01000150.1 GCA_003157225.1 Actinomycetota bacterium
GGAGTAGCCCTGGACGGTGCGCAGAGAGCCTGATCGCCGCTCCTTTTCGACCAGGAAGGCATAGAGGACTCGTTCCCAGCCGATGAGGTTCTCCTCGGGGAATGCGAGGGCTTGGGCGGTTGTCATGTCCTGCCTCCGGGTACGGTGTGGAGCAACGCCATGTTCGCTCAGGGTGCGGACAATGCAAGTCAGACGGCAAGGAGCCTCTAGCGAATGAACCGGCTCTTGTCGGGGATGTGCGCTCTGTGCCAGCGCTCGTGGGAGAGATGATGGTCTATGTCTTGGGCCTTCTTGCCGCCTTCACGTACGCCTTGGGCATCGTGCTCCAGCAGAGGGCAGATCTTCAGGTGCCGGCCGCGGAGGCCGATCCTCGGTTTCTAGGGCAGATCATCAGAAAGCCGGTCTGGCTGATCGGCGGCTTGCTGCAGGTCGGCGGGTGGGCGCTCCAGGCGGCGGCTCTTGACAAAGGCAGCCTGGTCGTCGTGCAAGCGCTCCTTGCTGTCAGTCTGGTTTTCGCCATGCTGCTTGGTCTGCGGCTGACTCGGCAGAGATTCAACCGCTGGTCACTGATTGGTGCCTCAAGCACGCTGGTCGGTATCACTCTGTTCGTCGCGTTCGGGCAGCCGCAAGGCGGCAAGTCCGCGCCGTCGGCCACCGCTTGGTGGGTCTCGGCGCTCGTCCTAGCGGTGGTGGTGGCTTTCCTTGTGTTTGCGGGCTACCGTACCAAGGGTGCCCCCAGAGCCGCGCTTCTGGGTACGGCGGCCGGTATGGCCTTCGCTCTGCAGGCAGCGGTGACGAAGCTACTCGTTACCGAATTTGCCCACGGTCTTCTGGCGGTCTTCACCACCTGGCCTCTTTACGCCTTCATTGCGCCGACCATCGGCGGATATGTCCTGCAGCAGTGGGCGCTGCGAACCGGCTTTCTGGCGCCGGCAACAGCAGCCGTCAACGGCTCCACGCTCGCCGTCAGTGTGATCCTTGGGATCCTCATCTTCGAGGAGTCGATCTCGCAAGGCCACAGTCGTCTCGCACCTGCGCTTGTCGGGCTCGGGTTGGCGGTGTTGGGCGTGGCAGTCCTTGCCTACCGGCAACCGAGGCGACGGGGCGGGAAGCGGGGGCCTACCAGCTAGAGGCTTGACGCGATTTTGGGGTGATCATAGATGGCTAGCGCGCGGTTCTCCATCCGCGGTCGCAGGGGTAGCATGGACGCACTCATCCAGGGGCTTCCGAGGACGGGCCGACTCCGGCCATCAACGGCTGGACGTTCTGGCAGCATCACGAGCTGGCGACGGGGGGCTTCTGCCGATGGACGCGCTTTCTCGCGAGTACCTCGAGCGCAACCAGTGCCTACCGGGCAGCGCCACGATGTGTGCCTCGTGTGCGAAGAATCCAATCCCGTCCTGGTTGAGTTTCGGGCTTCAACGCAACCCCACAGCGTAGAGTCTTGGGCATAAGAGCCAAACCGGACCACAATCCATGAGAAGCCGCTTGCTACAGGCGCAGCTTCAGACGGAAGCACGGATGCCGCATAGCTGCCATGCCGTTGAGTTCCCTTGGGGCTACAGGTAGAGTGAGAAGCCAATGGGCGCGCTTGAGAAGTACATTACGGATGTTCGGGACACAAAGCTATCGGGGGAAGGCGTCTCCGAGCTTTCATACTACCCCGCGCTCCGCCAACTGCTGGAGGAAGTCGGCGGCGGGCTGAAGCCGAAGGTCCGTTGCCTGATGAATCTCAAGAACCACGGCGGTGGGCTGCCCGACGGGGGCTTGTTCACGGCCGATCAGATACGCGGCAGGCGCGCGGCCAAGGCTGCCGGGGCCGACGGGCGTCCGGTGCTGAGCGACTCCGACCTGAGCGCGCTCGGCGGTCAGAAGCCCGCGCGAGGCGCGATCGAGGTCAAGCCGCCTGCGGGCGACGTGCGCGTCATCGCGGCGTCGCCACAGGTGATGGGCTATCTTCAGGTCTACCGGCAGGTGTTGGTCACCACCCTGCGCGAGTTCCTGCTGCTGGGTATCGACGAGCACTGCAGGCCGGTCACCCTCGAGCGCTACAGCCTGGCGTCCAACGAGTACGAGTTCTGGGCGCTCGCAAATCACCCCCGCCGCGCCGAGCAGGAGCAAGGCGCTCGCTTCCTGGAGTTCCTCAAGCGGGTGTTGCTCTCCGGAGCCACGTTGGCTGCGCCGCAGGATCTGGCCTGGTTCTTGGCCTCCTACGCGCGGGAGGCCCGCTTCCTGGTGGAGTCGGCCGAGCTGCCGGCGCTCGACGCGGTGCGGCAGTCTCTCGAAAACGCCCTGGGTGTCAAGTTCGAGGGGGCCAAGGGAGAGCACTTCTTCCGTTCAACTTTGGTCCAGACCCTGTTCTATGGCCTGTTCGCCTCTTGGGTCTTGTGGAGTCACGAGCACGAGCCCGGCAGCCGGCCGGCGCCTGGCGCCGATGCGCGCTTCGAGTGGAAGACCGCTGCCTGGACGCTCCGCGTGCCCGTGGTCAAGGCCCTGTTCGATCAGATCGCCACCCCCAGCATGTTGGGATCGCTGGGCCTGGTGCCGGTTCTCAATCTGGCGGCCGCGGCGCTCAACCGGGTAGATAGACGAGCATTCTTCAGCAAATTCGAAAAGCATCACGCCGTCCAGTACTTCTACGAACCGTTCCTGGAGGCGTTCGACCCCGAGCTGCGCAAGGAGCTGGGGGTGTGGTACACGCCGCCGGAGATCGTGGAGTACATGGTGGCCCGCGTGGACACCGTGCTGCGCGAGGAGCTTGACGTGCCCGACGGCCTGGCCGACCCGCGGGTGTACGTGCTCGACCCCTGCTGCGGCACNNCGAGTCTTCGGATTCGAAATCTTGCCCGCTCCCTTCGTGATAGCGCACATGCAGTTGGGCTTGCTGCTCCAGAATATGCACCTGCCGCTGGAGGAGAACGAACGGGTGGGAGTGTTCCTGACCAACGCCCTCACCGGGTGGGAATCGCCGCACAAACACGAGCAGCTATCGGTGCTCCAGGAGTTGGAGGATGAGCGGGACGCCGCCGAACGGGTGAAGCAGGAATTGCCGATCTTGGTGGTGCTCGGGAATCCGCCGTACAACATCTACGCGGGGATCGCCGTCGATGAAGAGCGATCGCTGACGGAGTCCTACAAGACGACCAGCAAGGTGGCGCTTCCGCAAGGTCGAGGGTTGAACGACCTCTACGTGCGCTTCTTCCGAATGGCCGAGCGACGGATCGTGGAGAAGACCGGCGAGGGGATTGTCTGCTTCATCTCCAATTACTCCTGGCTGGACGGCCTTTCTTTCACGGGGATGCGCGAGCGGTATCTGGAGGTGTTCGACAAGATCTGGATCGATTGTCTAAACGGTGACAAGTACAAGACCGGCAAACTGACGCCCGACGGCAAACCCGACCCGAGCATCTTCTCGACCGAGCACAACCGTGAGGGGATCCAGGTTGGCACAGCCATGAGTCTGATGGCTCGCCGCAAGCCCACGGGTTCTGCGCACACCTTGTTGTTCAAGAACTTCTGGGGGACCTCAAAACGAGAGGAGCTCCTGCACTCGCTTCTTGAGGACACCTCAACTCGGTACGAGACCCTTGCACCCCGAATTGGAGTCGGTCTGCCCTTTGTCCCCGCATCTTTTGCAGAAGCCTACTTGCTCTGGCCCTCGCTGCCCGAACTGTTTCCGTTCTCTTCCCCGGGTGTGACGACCTCTTTGGACGACTTCGTAATTGATTGTGATCGTAGCTCCCTCGAGGCTCGTATCGCGATGTACTTCGACGAGTCCGTCAGCGACGAGGAGATTCGTAGAATCGCGCCTTCAGCGCTCGCGAAGACGCATCGCTTCGACTCTGTGGTGACGCGGCGGAGACTAATGGCACGTGGGTTCTTGCGAGAGAATATCGTTCGCTACGCTTATCGACCGTTGGACCTGCGGTGGCTCTACTGGGAACCCGAGACGGACTTGATCGAACGGAAGCGTCTCGAATTCCTCCCGAACGTGGTCAGTGGCAATCTCTGGCTGGAGGGTCGCCAACGCACTCCCAACGACAGTTTTGACCGTGGCTATGTGACAAGGGTTCTCTCCGACAATTTCGGCAACGGGCTTTCGAACTTCTTCCCCCTGATGAAGCCGCGCGGTCAGACTGGGTCTCTCTTTCACTCGGCCTCAGAACGCGAGGGGGGACTAGCCACATACAATCTGAGTGAGCATGCTGCACACTACATCTCCTCCATTGGGAATAGGCCGGAAGACCTTTTCCTTCTGGCGGTTGGGATGCTGCGGGCCCCGCTATTTGCTGCAGACAACGACGGTGCGCTGCGCCGTGACTGGCCCCGCATCCCTCTCCCCGACTCCAAGGAGCTACTCCTGGCCTCGGCCGAGCTGGGCCGCAAGGTGGCCGACCTGCTCGATCCCGAGACCGAGGTCGACGGGGTCACCAGCGGCAGCCTGCGCCCGGAGCTCCGGGTGATAGGCGTGGCCTCGCGGGTGGGCGGGGGCAATCTGAATGAAGGGACCGGCGATCTTGCCGTCACCGCCGGTTGGGGTCATGCCGGCCAGGGGGGCGTCACCATGCCGGGCAAAGGAAAAGCGATCACCAGACCTTGGACATCCGAAGAGCTGGCGGCCATCGGGCAAGGGGCTGAGGCCCTGGGCCTCAGCGCGGAGGAGGCGCTTGCTCAACTGGGGGATCAGGCGGTGGACGTCTATCTGAACGACGTCGCCTACTGGCGCGGAGTGCCGTCCGGGGTGTGGAGCTACACCATCGGCGGATATCAGGTGATGAAGAAGTGGCTGAGCTATCGGGAGAAGGCGCTCCTGGGGCGGGACCTCAAGGTGGAGGAGATGTACGAGGTCACGCGCATGGCTCGGCGGATCGCGGCCATCCTCTTGTTGCAGCCCGAGCTGGATGCGAATTATCTGGCGGTGAAGGGGGCGACTTGGGAGTGGGGGAAGAGCCGATGATATGAAGAGATCGTGGCGTTGTGCAATAGGGCTGTGTGGACCACGGAAGCCTTGTTGTTCCCATGAGCATGCTCGTGCCCATGGCATCGCGACACCCGTTGTTGCCGCGGGAAACTGAGGCCGGCTTGCAGGGGTTTGACTAGGCAGCGGCGCTGGCGTTCCTGCGACCATTTCACAACATCTTCACCACAAACTACGATTTGTTGGCCTACTGGGTCGTCATGTAGTCCTCGGACGGTCCGCGTTGGCATGACGGGTTTCGCTCGGATGAGGATGATCTCGATGCACCGTACGTAGTCTTCACGGAGCGTCTAGGAGACCAACAGGGTCTCTTCTATCTTCACGGCGCACTTCACCTCTATGTCGCCCATGGGGAGCTTCGAAAACACACTTGGATTCGGACGGGAAGGCCCCTGACCTGGGGGCGAGTATCCGCTGTTCGTGGCTGAGGGTGACCCTGCTCAGAAGCTTGAGCAGATTCAGCGAACCGGCTATCTCTGGTATTGCCTTGACAAACTCGCCAGGATAAAGGGCCCGCTCGTGATCTTTGGTCACTCCCTCGGTCCTTCTGATCAGCATATTGTCGATGTGGTTAGTGAGAACGCCGACCTCTCACAGATCGTGGTGGGGCTTCACGGCGACCCGTCCAGCGCCGGCAACCAGGCAATTCAGGTAGTGGGTCAGTTTGAATCCAGCAAGGCTGCAATATCTTTCAGCGTCCACAGGTGAGTGGTGACGCCAGCAGCCATCGCAGGAGTGCGCGGGTACGGATTCGACAGGCTCTTGTGTGCCCTCGCGAAGTTGTAGTACATGAAGTGAAGGCTCACGGCTGCTGCCAGGTTCTCGGCCTTCTTGGAGAAGCCATTGGTCAGACGAGTGAAGCGGCGCATTCCCATGCGCATGGTGAGGTTCTGACGCTCCACATATGAAGTCGAAATGTGCTCTTTGTCGGGGTTGCCGCTCACAATCTTGGTTTCCGTCCCGAGACATGTCGCTGGGGAGTAACGCTTCTGTCCTTGCGGATCGCTCCCGTAGATCTTCTGTAGCACCGCGTAGTCGATCTCGGGACCGAACGCATAGTCAACAGCTTCCAGATAGGGAGCATGGCCGTCGGTGGTCAGTTGCACGTGGCCTTTGATGCGAGAGGCCACGTCGCACGTGAACGCGATTGCATCCTCAGTGTTGCAGTTGCCGACCAGGAACGAGGGCACCAACTTGGTATCGGCGTCGATGGCAACCCAGGTCCAGATATCGCCGTAGCCGTACTCGCCTTGATGCTCTTCGGGAACGTTCTTTTGCTTCGCGTAGCAGAAGCTCCAGATCTCATCGAACTGGAGCCACTTGCAAGGAAGCTCGCGGAGGACACGATCCTGATACTCGGAACAGGCTTTGCCGAGATCGACCAACAGTTTGGTGACGGTGTTCTTGGCTGCGCCCGTTACCCGGACGGTCGCCCTGATGCTCATGCCTTCGACGAGGCATCCAATGACCTTGGCCCGCTCTTCTGTAGATAGCCTGTTCATACTGACTATTATACTTGAGCGGTCGAGCATTGTCAAGCACCAGCTTGCTGTTAAACCACTCGCGTCCCTCCATCATCACCAATTGATGAGTGATTCCTGTTACCGTGTTACGCACAGCTTATCATATGCGTCCAGGAGCTTCGCCCACGCCTCGAATTCTCGCTCGAAATCAGCTTCAGCCTGCTCTTGCGAGGGCGCGATCACGGCAATACCAACTCGACTCGAAGGAACACTTTTGGCCATCCAACCACCCCTGACTGCTACGAATTCAACCTGTGTACGCTGCCTGCTTGCCTCCATTGTAGTACCTCCTATCGTTCCTTGTCATGAGATTCTACAACACATTTAGCCAGCAAATCAAGCACTTCTTCGGTACCCATACTGGTCGGTAACACGAGTTGAACGACACAACGTCTGGTACGGTGTTGACAAACGCGACCGCGCGATGTTATGATGCGGTGAGTTACAGAACAAGGAGATGTGCTATGGCTCTACAGCAAGACGGCGGACCAGCACCATATGCTCCGCCAAGTGCGGTGATGGGGGTCATTGATCAGTTTCGCGAGCGCGGACTACCGACTCCCTTCACCACAGATGTACTCATAAGGGCGTCGGTTACAGAAGCTCTTGCACCCCGCACTCTTGCCGCTCTTCAACTACTTGACTTCATCGATGGGACCGGGAATCCGACCGAGACACTAAGCGCCCTCCGGCTTGCACCCACCGATGAATTCGCCGACAGGCTTGCGGCGCACATTCGCAACGTGTACGCACCGATATTCGCCTTCACAAATCCCGCCGAAGATACGGCCCTGCGCGTGCGGGATGCATTTCGCGGCTATCAGCCCATTGGACAACAGGTGCGGATGGTCACGCTCTTCCTGGGGCTATGTCAACGCGCCGGTATCGTGGAGACAGCGTCCCAGCGTCAACCTTCGACGCGCAATTCGGGCCGCGGTCAGGTGGGTGCACAGCCACGGAGGCAACGAGATCCACAACCGAAGCGTCGTGCTAGTGAACAAATTGATGTCCCACGCGGCAAAGGCGAAACGGGAATCCCTGTGCTGCTCTTGGCAGTGATGCAGAAGCTACCGATAGAAGGCCACTGGACTGCCGCAGATCGCAAGAAGTGGCTTGACATATTCACGGCCAACCTCGACTACTCGATTGAGACCGTGGATTCATCCGGAGAAGACTGACCACCGTAGGGTGTCGGTCAGGCCAACCTTGATGAAAGGAGGTGATGCTATGAGAAGAGCAATAACCCCGGTGCTGTGATGACCACTGGCAAGCGGTAGCACCGGGGTTATCTAAGAAGAACAGAGGGGTCAGAGCCTGCAAGCCTGGCCCCTCTCACTTTTGCTCCATATCCTACACCTACTGCGTTTCCTTCTGTTTCGCCCATCTTGCAGCGGCACCTTTACTGGCGATCTCTCTTCGCTCCTGAGGACTGAGCTTCTCGGCCCGCGCCTTGCCACCCTTGAGCCCGCCCTTGCGACCAAGCGCAACAGCAGCAGGGTCTTTGCCGTCGTCAGGCTTGGCCTCTTCCTCGGGTGGGCATTCGCCAGTGGCCTCGCTGACGATCTGAGCGGCAAGCTCGTTCAGATCGCGGGGGCGCTTCTTGCTTGAGCGGTTAGGCATATGATGAGTATACCTGGTATGACAGTTTTGGCAACTCCCGCACGCGAGAACTAAGCTAGACTAGCCTCCAGAAAAGGCAATCCCCGCCAGTTCGGTAACCCGAACGACGGGGAGGATTAGCTGCAGTGTACCCAAAGTGCGATAATTCTGCAACCTTCGCGCATTACCTTTATCGGCAATGGGGGATTAATGCCTGAAAGAGTTGTTGTCTTCGTTGATTACCAGAACACATACAACCGGGCTCGGGAGATCTTCCATACTGACAAGGACCCCACCTTCTTTGGGCAGGTCGACCCTCTCAAACTGGGAGAATACCTCGCGGCGCGCAGCGCTGTTTCACGAGAACTGACTGAGGTCAGAGTGTACCGCGGACGGCCAGATCCTCTCAAGGATGCGCAAGGCTACGGGGCTAATCTACGACAAGCTGCCGTCCAAGAAGGACGAGGGCAAGGCAAGGTCAAGTTCGTCTCCAGAAGTCTGCGCTACCCATCTGATTGGCCAAAATCAAGACCCCAAGAGAAGGGCATCGACGTGGCCCTTGCGGTTGATTTCGTCGTGATGGCCGTTCGTCAGGAGTATAACGTTGGCATAGTGGTATCCACCGACAGCGACCTGGTACCTGCTCTTGAGGCCGTGGCCGCTCTGCCCTCGGTGCGGTGCGAAGTGGCAGCCTTCTCGTGCCCGAATATGCACTGTCGACGGCTAAGCGTCAAAGGCGCCGGAGTATGGTGCCACTGGATCGATGAAGCCGCCTATCTCGACATGTCCGATCATACGGACTACAACCAACTGGTAATAACCATTTAAGCCATTTCACGGGTCGCTCAAACGGCCCCATTAGCACCCAGTCTGTATTACCTAACCTGGCGGCGCTTTCCCGCTTCCAGAGCCAAACTGACCCACTACCGCCACGGCGGAGGTGCAGCGGAGCAAGCGGATTGGTCAGCAGCTTCGGCCACACGGCCGTGACCCTGGACTGGACAGCAGCATCGAGTCGGAGAAGCTAATCGCTCTATTCAAGCTTCTCACTGGAAGGCTCTCACTGGAGGACTTCAACGCCTATTGGTGGGCGAAGTAGGGAGGACAGCGTCCAAAGAGACGTGTTATCATGTGATAACATCATCGGGAGGCGCAGTTGGCCGAGCGGTTCAAAGTCGCCCTGTTCTTGACCCTCATGAAGGCGGCTGCCGCCAGCCAGTTCGTGCTCACCCGGCGGAAGAAGAACCTCGACACATTGGCGCTGCTGGGTCTCAGCTTGGCGGACGCCAAAGAGCGTGTTCTTGGTCTAGTACCGGAGGACTACGTCGGCGGGCCGCTTCCCGACGACAAGCGTCCTGAAGATGAAGTCTGGGTGTTCGGGTTGAGAGTGGAGGGCCGAGAAATCTACATGAAGGTCTGCGTAATCACAGAGCCGCTGCTATGCACGTGCATATCGTTCCACCTTTCAGAGTGGGCGCTGTCATACCCTCTAGAACCGCCGGGCAAATAAGGGGGATATCGTGAGCCTTGTCTTTTGCACCAACTGTCGGAGCTCCGTCGCGGCGACTATCGAAGCGCGGATGGAGACGTTCCCGGTCCGCGGGGAGGATATCGAGGTCGAGACTCAGGTGGCCGTCTGTCCAGAGTGCGGAGAAGATCTTTCGGTTGACGAGCTGGACCGACTGGCACTTGAGAAGGCCTTTGATGAGTATCGTCTTCGACACGGCCTGCTGTCGCCCGAAGAGGTCGGGCAGATCAGGGAGAGGTACGGCCTTAGTCAGCGCGCGTTCGCCTTGGTGCTCGGTTGGGGCGAGATCACCGTGCATCGGTACGAAGCCGGTTCTCTCCAAGACCCGGCTCACGACACGCAGTTGCGCATGGCTGCGGACCCGAGCAACATGGCGCTGCTCCTATCCACGAATGGCAACCGGTTGACAGCAAAGCAGAGGGCGCAGCTGGAGCGGGCGCTGGCAGACTACGAGGGCGGTGTGGCAAGCACCGTCGGTGGGCGGTGCCAGTCGTTCATGACGCGTCCTGCTGACGAATACAGCGGCTTTCGAGTGTTCGACGAGGACAAGTTCTCTGAGATGGTCGTCTACTTTGCCGGCGCAGGGGGGGCGTTTCGCACGAAGCTCAACAAGCTGCTGTTCTACGCGGACTTCCTTAACTTCAAGGTGTCCACGGTGTCGGTCTCGGGCGCCCCCTACCTGGCTTTTCAGCGTGGACCTGTTCCACAGCATTATGACTGGCTGACCGAAGACCTTGAGCAGCGGGGCGATGTCCAGACGACGGAATGGGTTTCGGGTGACAAGTCGGGTGAGGTCATCACTGCCATGCGGCCGGTGGACATGTCAGTGTTCAGCGATTCTGAGCGGCGTGTGCTTGAGTTCGTTCGGACGCGCTTCTTGCACGCCACGTCCCAGGAACTCACGCACATGTCACATGCTGAGGCGGCCTACACAGAGACCGCCCTCCGGCAGATGATCTCGTACCGGTGGGCGGAGAAGCTGTCTCTGTCGCTCGGGGCCTGAGCGGGCTGGCGCCGCGAGACCCCTGGAGAAACGGAGCCTGTGCGACCAATATGTGACTGGAGAGTCAGACTGATGACGGCGGCCGTCACCGCCGGTTGGGGTCATGCCGGCCAGGGGGGCGTCACCATGCCGGGCAAAGGAAAAGCGATCACCAGACCTTGGACATCCGAAGAGCTGGCGGCCATCGGGCAAGGGGCTGAGGCCCTGGGCCTCAGCGCGGAGGAGGCGCTTGCTCAACTGGGGGATCAGGCGGTGGACGTCTATCTGAACGACGTCGCCTACTGGCGCGGAGTGCCGTCCGGGGTGTGGAGCTACACCGTCGGCGGATACCAGGTGATGAAGACGGCGGAATCGATGGCATCATCAAGGAGGATCGGCTTGGTCTCGAGTCCGTATATATCCAAGCCAAGAAATGGGAAGGGACCATCAGCCGACCCCAGGTTCAGCAGTTCTCGGGTGCCCTTGATGGCAAGGGGGCCAGGAAAGGCGTCTTCATCACTACTTCTCGCTTCTCGACCGAGGCCAGGGAGTACGCCGAGCGCGCCACCGCCAAGCGCATCGTTCTCGTCGACGGCGCCGAGTTGGCGCAGTTGATGATGGAGCATGGGGTGGGAGTGACGACAGTTGCCACCTACGCAGTGCAGAAGGTGGATCCGGACTACTTTGAGGGAATGGAGTAGGCTCGGCCGGGCAAGACAGCGCTGAATGCCAACTATTTGGCGTGAAGGGGGCGACGTGGGAGTGCGGCGAGTCGTCATCATGATCATCATCATGAAGATGCGTCAATCGGCCCCGTCCGGTGGGCGCGCTAGACTATCGGCATGAACTACGATCCCAGACTCCCCTTCAACGACCTACCACCTTTGCCTCCGCCTGTCGACGTCGAGACGAAGGCAGTTCTCAAACGGTCGACATCTGCCCAAATCGCGCTGGCGGCGTTGAAGGTCGCTGGCGCAACGATTCCCGACCAGACGATGCTCGTCACGTCCTTGGTTCTCCAGGAGGCTCGGGCAAGCTCTGAGATCGAGAACATCCTCACGACCAATGACGCGCTATTCAAGGCCTTCGCCGCCAACACCAGCCAAGTCGATGCTGCCACCAAGGAAGTTCTGCGTTACCGCCAAGCGCTGTGGGCGGGCTACGAGGCGCTGAAGGCCGACGCTTCGCTGACCACGGACGTGTTCATACGAATCGTCCGGACCATCACGGAAAGCGACGCATCAGTTCGAAGCGAACCCGGCACATGCATCAAGAACATCGTGAACGATGCGGTTGTCTACACTCCGCCCACCGGCGAAGCGGTGATACGCGGCAAGCTGAGAGAACTTGAGGAGTTCATCCGCTCCAACGACGACATGGACCCTTCAATCAGCCTTACGTCAAGGCGCAGAACTTGGTGGACGCCGGGATCGCCCGGCGACAGACGGCGGCGGTCTATCTCAGGGAGCTTGAGCGTGTGGGGATCCTCAGGTTCGAAAAAGTGGGCCGAGAGAACCTGTATCTCAACATAGCCCTGCTTGCCCTGTTGTCGTCCAACGTGTCTACGGCGTCGACACGTCCCAGATATGCTTCGATGCACGGCGGTCTGGTCGACACGTCGTGAAGGGCGTAGTTGGCGATGATCGATTACGCGGTCACCAGGTCGCATGGTTTGGTCGCCAGCCAATGTGTCGATGATATCGACATGTTTTGGTGACATGTCGATGAATAGGTATTCTCTAGACATGTCGGCCCGCGCGGTCAGCAGTCCAGCAACTCCCGCCCCTGCCTTCGCAGCGCCTGCATCAGTAGGTCGAGGTGTTTGGCCGTGGTCAGCGGGTTGATGATCGTCACCCGAAGCGCGCCCACCCCCTCGTGCTTCGCCGGTACGATGTAGAACTCGCCCGACTCGATGAGGCGGCGGCGGAGTTCGAGCTGGAAGGCGCCGATCCGCTCCGGCGAGGCATCGCGGAGCGCGGCTGGGAGGTGGCGGAACACCACGATGTTGCACTGCGGCTCGTGGAGCGGGACGAAGTCCTCGGCGGCCGAAAGCTTCTCGTAGAAGCTGCGCCCCAGCGCGAAGGTCACATCGACCATGTCGGCGAACAGCCGGCGGCCGAACAGGGCCCACACGCCCCACAGGCCGAAGGCGGCCGCCCGTTTGGTGCACTCGACCGTCCGCACGCCGCTGTCGTATTCGGCCAGGCCGGGAGCTGCGGGGTCGAACAGGTAGGGGGCGTCTTGCTGGAACGCGTCGAAGCGGCGGTTCTTGTCGCGGTAGAGCACGAAGGCGCAGAGACCCGGCACGAAGAGCATCTTGTGGGCGTCCCAGACGACGCTGTCGGCCTGCTCGAGGCCGGCCAGCAGATGACGGTGCCGGTCGCTGAGCACGGCCGAGCCGCCGTGGGCTGCGTCGACATGCAGCCAGACCCCGTGGCGCCGGCAGACCTCGGCGATCTCCTCCAGCGGGTCGAAGGCCCCGATGGGGGTGGCGCAGGAACACGCCACGACTGCTACGACCGGGCGACCCTCCCCGTGCAGGCGAGCCAGTTCCTGCTCCAGTTGCCGCGGGTCCATGCGCCCCCTGGCGTCCAATCCCACGCGCACGATCTGGTGGCTGCCGAGGCCAAGAATGCCCGCGGCCCGAGCCACGCTGTAGTGGGCGTCGGCGTGAACCAGCAGAGCGGGCGGCGGCCCGGCGCCGGCTAGGCCGTGGTCCCAAGCGTCGCTCAAAGCGACGTTCCGAGCCGTCAGCAGGGCCGTGAGGTTGGCGAGGGAACCACCGTGAGTGACGGCCCCGGCGAAGGCGCCCGGCGCCCAACCGATGGCCTCGCCCAACTCCTGCACCATCGCCTGCTCGACGGCCGTGGCCCAGGGCCCCATCTCGTAGATGGCCATCACCTGGTTGGTGACCGACCCGACGGCGTCGAACAGTCCGGCGAGCGGGACCGGCGCCGGCACCTGGTGGCCGATGTAGCGGGGATCGTGGAGGTTGAGTCCCCGGTCGACCATGATCTGGACGAGTCGGGAGAAATGCTCGGCGACCGAAGCGTCGCTTGCGCCCGTTCCGCTGAGCGGAGAGGCCGCGTCAGGCACCGCGGCGGGGCCGCCCAGCAGGGCCCTTGCTTCCGCGATCGCCTCTGCCGGCTCGGCCCACGGCAACACCGCGCCCTCCGACCGTTGTGCCCGTGCCAGGTTGGCGGCCAGCAGATCAGCCAGCCGATGGCCGGCATCTTCGAGCAAGTGCGGGTCGTAGGCCGCGACGATGCGTTGCCGAGCCGCCGCGAGTTCGCCTGAGAAGCTGGACATGGCCGTCAAATGCCTCCGAGCGGTGTCTACAAGGACGGCTATTGTCCATCGCGACAGGGTTGCGCGCAATGCCCTGAGTCGGCACGGAGAGCGGCTCGGGCTCGCAGTTCAGACTCATAGTATGCGCGCTGGGCAGCGTCCAACCGCCCGGCGCCTGGTACCCTTTCAGGCAAAGAGCAACCGAAAGGCGGAGCGTCGCATGGGCAAGATGCCCCCTGAGAAACCGCTCACGCGGGAACAGATTTGGCGGAAGGTCGGCTTCTACCGGTTTCTCGTTCCGCTCATGACCCCGAATATGAAGGGACCGAAGAACCTCGAGGGCAAAGAGCTGTTCCTGGACACGGAGGCGGGCAAGGTCCGGGTGCTGGCCTACAAACTCGAAGCGCCCGAGAGGCTACCGGCATACGTCAATATCCACGGGAGCGGCTTCACCATCGGGCATGCCGAGATGGACGACCCCTTCATGATGAACATCGCCCGCAAGGCGAACGTGAAGGTACTCAGCATCGACTACAGCCTCGCCCCCGAAGCCAGGTTCCCCACGGCGCTGAACGAGTGCTACGCGGTTGTGAACTACGCGAGAGAGCACCCTGCTGAGTTGGGGATCGATCCCGAGAATATCGCGCTCGGCGGGCACAGTGCCGGGGGCAACTTGAGCGCGGCGGCTTTGCTTCTCGATGCCCAGAGACACGAGCTGGGAGTCAAATGCCTCATCCTGGACTACCCGCCGCTGGACATCCACACCGATCCGTTTCTCAAGCCCCGGCCGAGGAAAGCCCTGCCTCCGCGGATGTGCCGAGTGTTCGACATTGCATATGCCGGTGACAGGGAGGCGGCGAAGAATCCGCTTGTCTCGCCCTACTACGCCAGTACGGAGCAGCTGAAGTCCTTTCCTCCCACGCTGGTCATCACCGCAGGTCAGGACTCACTGGCTGCTGAGGCCGAGGCCTTCAAGGACAAGTTGGTGGAAGCCGGCGTTCTCGTCACCTTCAAGCGGTTCGAGGGCGCCCGGCACGGCTTCACGCACTCCGGCGACCCCGGGGCGGAGGAAGCGTGGCAGATGATGATCGACCACCTGACCCGGTACTTGGAGCACACCGGTCGGTAGGGCTACTGAGGGCTCCGCCCGTGTCCAGACCCTGCGCCTGCCCTATCCGCTCCACCTCCTCAGCCAACTCCGGTGGGTCGTCTTTCTGGAAGTGAACCACCGAGGTCACCGTCCCCTGGACTGGCGCCAGAGGCAGAAGCTCCCGCGGCGACCGGTAGAAGGCGTTCCGCAACACGTGGCTCTCCCCACGCTCGGTCTTGGACCGCCGTCGGCTTGCCCACAGACTCAGGCTGTTGAGAGTAGCCACCACTACGAGTCCGCCCGGCCTTGTGACTCTGAATAACTCGGCGACCGCGCGCCGGCCGTCCTCGATGAACTCGAGGGCCGTGATCGACACCGCCTTGTCGAAGGCGCAATCCACGAACGGAAGTGACAGCATGTCACCCCGGACGGCCACGAACGAATAGCCGACAGCTTTGCGGGTGGCGGCGGCCAGCATCGGCTCCGAGATGTCGAGCCCGACGACCATCGCCTCGGCCTCGAAGAAGTCGATTGTGAACACCCCACTGCCGCACCCCGCATCCAGGATCTTCTCACCTCTCGCAGGTCTCAGGAGGTCGAGAATCAGGCGGCTTTCGGTCTCTTTGACCAACCTGCCGATGGGCGTGGAAAACCATTGGTCGTAGCGTTCGGGCCAGTCGTCGAACAACTTCCCGTCGGTCATGGGCAAGACCTCCCACATTGCAGGGGGCTCTCAGCTTAGCTTGGGCGAGCATCGGGGACCAGGTTTTGAGGTGGACGAGCCGGGGTAGACGGGTGTGATCATGGAAGTAGTTTGCCAAGGACC
>PMIZ01000055.1 GCA_003157225.1 Actinomycetota bacterium
GATGATCTATCCCTTTACGGTTCTGACCAACGACCCCCGGCCGCCGAGCGAGCCGATCCGGGGAGTCACCATCGAGGACTATGGAGTCATCGCGGCGCATGTCTGCCTGCTGCCCGGCGTCACCGTTGGAAAGCAGGCGGTAGTCGGAGCCGGATCCGTGGTGACGCGGGATGTCCCACCGGGGATGCTGGTGTCGGGAAACCCCGCCAGGGTAATCTGTCCGGCCGAAAAGCTTGGGATGCCCGACCAGCCGTGGATTCTCGCCTATCCATGGATGCGCCGGTTTCACCGCGGGTTTCCCGAAGAGGTCATCCGACGCTGGGCAGAGGAGTTCGGCCCACCGTCATGAACCCGGGCCGGCTGCGATCCCTGCGCTCGGGAGAGGAGGAGACGTGAAAGGTTTTACGAGTGACGCCCGCTCCTTCAAGCGACAGAGCCCGCGGGATTCCGAGGTGCGCCGCGGGCTCATCGAGGCCCTGTTCGCCGCCCCCATCCCGCGGGAAGAGCTTCTGAACCACCTGGTGCTGTTTCAAGACCGGCGGGCCATCTCCCGAATTCTCTTCCTCAACGAAATCTACCAGCGGGTGATCGGCATCCATGGCAGCATCTTCGAGCTCGGGGTCCGGTATGGCCCCAACCTGGCCCTCTTCAGCAGCCTGCGGGGGATCCACGAGCCACTCAACGCCAACCGCAAGATCGTGGGCTTTGATACGTTCACGGGGTTTCCCGACGTCGCCAGGGGCCGAGATGCCGCCGGAGCCAAGCGCGGGGACTTCGCGGTCCCGAACCAGTATGAGAAATACCTGGAACATGTGCTCGGCCTGCAGGAAGCCATGGGGCCCCTGGAGAACCTTCGACGATTCGAGCTGGTCAAAGGCGACGCCACCCGCACGCTCGACGCTTATCTGAAGCGGCATCCAGAGACCGTCATCGCGCTGGCCTACTTCGATCTCGATCTCTACCGGCCAACCAAGGAATGCCTCAAGAGAATCCTGCCCCATCTGAACAGTGGGGCTGTCGTGGCGTTCGATGAGGTCAACGTGGCCGACTTCCCCGGTGAGACGCTCGCTTTCCGGGAGGTGCTGGGTGGGGGCCGCTTCACGCTCATCCACTCTCCGTTTCGAGCTTCGGCCGCGTATCTCGTGTACGAGTAGGGCCGTGGGATTCCGGCGGGAGGCCCCATGTCCATAGAAGAGTGTCGAATAGTCAACCTGCCAAAGATCGCGGACCCGCGAGGGAATTTGACGTTCATCGAGGGGGGGCAGCATATCCCCTTTGAAATCGCCCGGATCTTCTACCTGTATGACGTCCCGGGAGATTCAGAGCGGGCTGGGCACGCGCTCAAGACCTGTCACCAGTTCCTGATCGCGATGTCCGGATCGTTCGACGTTGCGGTGTACGATGGGAAGAACAGCAAGCGGGTCCATCTAAACCGCTCATACTATGGTCTGTATATCCCGCCGCTGATCTGGCGCGAGATTGATAACTTCTCCTCCGGTGCAGTGTGTCTAGCTGTGGCATCCGAGCCATATAGCGAGAGCGGGTACTACCGCGAATACAACGATTTTCTCGCAGCGGTTAAGGAACGCAATCCGTGAGGATTCCCTTCCTTATTGATCCCGGCCTCATTGAGGCAGCGATCACCCGCCGCACGAAGGCGATCATCCCGGTTCATCTGTATGGCCAACCCGCTGACATGAATCCAATTTTGGATGTTGCCCGCGGGCACGGGTTGAAAGTGATCGAAGATGCAGCCCAAGCCCATGGCGCCCGGTACAAGAGGCAGCCTACCGGTAGTCTGGGCGATGCGGCGGGCTGGAGCTTTTACCCGACTAAGAATCTGGGGGCTTTCGGCGACGCGGGGGCGGTTACCACGGACGACGCCGCGCTTACCGAGCGAGTGCGGGTGCTGCGCAACTACGGCTCGCGCACCAAGTATTCCAACGAGATCAAAGGCTTCAATTCGCGGCTCGATCCGATGCAGGCCGGTTTCCTGCGGGTCAAGCTCCGGCATCTCGACGCCTGGAATACTCGTCGCAAGCATCTCGTGGATACGTATCTGCGAATGCTGGCAGACGCGCCCGATCTCCCTCTTCCGCAGGTCCCGAGCTGGGCCGAGCCTGCCTGGCATCTGTTCGTGGTGCGCCATCGCCGGCGAGACGCCCTGCAGCAGCACCTCGCCGAGGCGGGCGTCGGCACCCTGATCCACTACCCGGTACCGCCTCATCTNNCATTGCCGAGGAGATGGCTCGCACTGTGCTGAGCCTCCCGATTGGACCGCACCTCGACGGCAGCGATGCCGAGGTGGGAGCACGTGCGGTGCATCACTTCCTGGTCGGATAAGGCGTCCCCTCCGGAGCATGCGACACGCTCATCCGCTCACCCCAGATCCCACCGGCGGGCCAGGGGACGACCCGGAGGGACCGCGACGCTCGTTTCGCCGGATCCTGCGGTCGACCACGATCATCGGCGGGGCATCGGTCCTGAATGTCCTCCTGTCGATTGTCCGGACGAAAGTCCTGGCCGTCTTCCTCGGACCGTCCGGGATGGGTCTGTACGGAATGTACAACGCCATCATGGGCGCCGCCACAGGCCTGGCCGGACTAGGGCTCAACCAAAGCGGGGTGCGACAGATCGCCGAGGCGCAGAGCCGCGGCGGGTGGCCTGCGGTGGCGGACACCTGGGCCGCCTTGTGGCGCGGCACAGCCGTTCTCGGGGTGTTCGGTGCTGCTGCCATGGTCCTGCTTAGGGATCCGATCGCGCGCTGGACGTTCGGAACATCGGACCACGCAACCGCGATCGCCGCGCTGGGTCTCGGGGTCCTCGCCTCCCTCGTGGCCGGTTCGCAGACGGCGCTCCTCAACGGTCTTCGGCGCATCGGCGACCTTGCGCGGGTGACCGTATACGGCAGCGTCGGAGCCACGGCGATGACGATTGCCGTCGTCTGGCTGCTCAAGGAGCGGGGCCTCTTGCCTGTGGTGGTGGGGATCACATTTGTCACCATGGCGGTCTCGACGTATTTTATCGCCCGTGTTCCCCGGCCCGAGACACGACCCACGGGACGAGGGGAACGCCGGCAGCTGTGGGAGCTGATACGGTTGGGGATCGTGCTGATGCTTTCGGGGCTCCTTTCCAGCGGTTCGCTCTTGGTGGCTCGGAGCCTGGTGGTCCAACGGCTGGGGATGGACGCCAACGGGTACTTTCAGGCGGCCTGGGGCATCACCATGACCTACCTCGGTTTCGTGCTCGGCGCCATGGGGACGGACTTCTTCCCCCGGCTGTCCGCGGCCATCCATGACCGCGGTGCGGCCAACCGGATGGTGAACGACCAGGCAGAGGTGGCGATTCTGATCGCCGGGCCGATCGTCTTGGGGATGCTGAGCTTCGCGCCATCGATCGTCTCCCTCCTGTACTCGTCCCGCTTCGATCCAGCCATTCCCGTGTTCCGGTGGCAGCTGTTCGGCAATCTCTTCAAAGTCATGTCTTGGCCGCTTGGATTCATCTTGCTGGCCCGGGGCGCATCGTTTCACTATTTCGCG
>PMIZ01000460.1 GCA_003157225.1 Actinomycetota bacterium
AATTCCCAGTAAGCCGCTTTAACCCAACCATCATCCATCACCATTTATCCCGTCCGTTATGAATAAAGCCTATATCATAGGGCCGTTCGTCGGCCTGCTGGTCTTCGGCGCCATCTACTTGAACTTCAGCAAGGAGTACGCCGTGAAGCAGCAGAAGGCGGAGCAGGCCATCCAGGATGTGAAGAGGGAAAAGACCCGCAAGGAATTGGAATCGCGCAAGAAGGCCATCGAGGATGCCATCGAGGCGCAAAAGAAGCGCATGGCGGACCGCGCGGCCAAGGAGAAAAAGGAGGAAGAGGAAAAAGCCATCCGCGCCGCCCTCATGGACCGCCGGACCAAGGCCTATGATGATGTCAACCGGCGCCTCCGCCCCCAGCTCGAGCGCTTGAAGGGCGACGCCGACGAAATCAAACAGGAACTCGCCAAACTTGATCTGGAAAAGAAGACCTACGGCGACGAGGAGGCCTTTCTGCGCGTCTTCGTGCGTCAGGCCGAAACCAACGTGAAGACCTATTACAATCTGCTGGACCAGCTCGCCGCGGCCGAGAAAGCCAGGGCCGACGCCGAGGCAGCCGCCAAGAAGAAGAGCTGAGCCGCTTCAACCCCTCTCCAATATCCATGAATAAGTTTTATGTCATCCTGCCCGTCGTCCTGCTGATTCTCTTCGGCGGCTATTACGTCAAAATCGCCAAGCCTGAAATGGCCGCCAAGGTGCTGGCCGACGAAAAACGCATTGCGGATGACAAGGCGGTCGAGGAGGCCAAACGCAAGGAAATCGAGGCCAAGGCCCAGGATGACGCCCGCAAGGCGCAGGCGGTCCGGGATGCAAAGGAGCGCGAACGCCTGGACAAGGCCCAGCGGGACAAGGATGAACAGGATCGCAAGGTCTTGGATGAGACCACCAAGTACGAGAAAGAGGCCTCGGACCTGTCCAAGCAGATTGCCAATCTCGAGATCGAGATCACCACCCTTCGCAACAAGCGCGAAGACATGAATCGCGAGGTCTTGGAATCCGCCAAGAAGGTCGAACTGGCCAAGATCGACCGCCGCAATGCCGAACTGGAAATCCAGCGCATGTATGACATTGTCGCTCAGAAGGTGGCCGCCAGTTCGCTGACCCAGATGCCGCCGCCAGTGCCGGCCAAGTAGCCTTCCGCGGACCACCGAATCTTTCCAGCCCCGGTCTCATGCCGGGGCTTTTTGTTGGCGGCAAATCAGCCGGCCTCTCGTTTTTTGCCGGCGTTGGCCGGCCGTTGTTCGCCGCTCGGGACCTCCCCCGCCCGTGCCCCTCCCAATATCTGCGCAAAGCTCGCCAAGGGATGCGGAGCAGTTCGCGCGGATCGACGCTACCCTTTCCCCTTCCTCTGGTTCTGCAATCACTTGATCATAATGTTTCCGTGAAAACTACCGCCACCTCCATCGTTTCAACCCTTGATGGCAATGAGGCCGTCGCCTCCGCCGCGTACCGCCTCAGCGAGATCTTCGCCATCTATCCGATCACGCCATCTTCCACGATGGCCGAATACGCCGATGAATGGGCGGTCGCGGGCCAGAAGAACATCTGGGGACTCGTGCCCGAGATCGTCGAGATGCAGTCCGAGGGTGGCGCGGCCGGGGCCGTGCACGGCGCGCTGCAGGCCGGCTCGCTGAGCACGACCTTCACCGCGTCGCAGGGGCTCCTCCTGATGATCCCGAACATGTACAAGATCGCCGGAGAGCTGTGCCCCACTGTATTCCATATTACGGCCCGCTCCCTCGCGACTCAGGCACTCTGTATCTACGGGGACCGTTCGGACGTCATGACTGCTAGGGCCACGGGCTTCGCCATGCTCTGTTCAAAGAGCGTCCAGGAAGCAATGGACTTTGCGCTCATCGCTCAGGCCGCAACCCTCGAATCGAGGGTGCCTTTCATGCATTTCTTCGACGGATTCAGGACCTCCCACGAAATCCAGAAGATCGAGGAACTCACCTTCGATGATATGCGCGCCATGATCGATGACGACCTCGTCCTGGCGCACCGCGGGCGCGCCATGACGCCCGACCACCCGGTCATCCGCGGCACCGCGCAGAATCCGGACGTCTACTTCCAGGGCCGCGAGACCGTCAACCGCTACTACCTGGACTGTCCCGGCATCGTGCAGGAGTACATGGACAGGCTGGCGGGACTGACCGGGCGGAACTACCACCTATTCGACTATGAAGGCGCGCCCGACGCCGAACGGGTGATCGTGCTGATGGGCTCGGGCGCCGAGACAGCGCACGAGACCGTCGACTACCTCACCGCCCGGGGCGAGAAGGTGGGGGTGCTGAAAGTCCGGCTATACCGGCCTTTCAGCGTCGAGCATTTCGCGGCGGCTCTGCCCGCGACGGTGAAGACCCTGGCCGTGCTCGACCGCACCAAGGAGCCCGGCTCGGCGGGCGAGCCTCTCTATCTGGACGTGGTCAGCGCGGTGGCTGAATCCGGACTGCGGGTCAAGGTCATCGGTGGACGGTACGGGCTTTCCAGCAAGGAATTCACTCCGGCCATGGTCAAGGCCGTCTTCGACGAGGCGGCGCGACCGGAGCCCAAGAACCACTTCACGGTGGGCATCGTCGATGACGTCACTCACACCAGCCTCGACTACGACCAGTCGTTCACCACCGAGCCGGCCAACGTCTACCGGGCTCTCTTCTACGGCCTAGGCAGCGACGGCACGGTGGGGGCCAACAAGAACTCTATCAAGATCATCGGCGAAGATACAGACAACTATGTCCAGGGCTACTTCTTCTACGACTCCAAGAAGTCGGGCGTCCTCACGGTGAGCCACCTGCGCTTCGGGCCACAGCCCATCCGCTCGGCCTACCTCGTGAACAAGGCCGACTTCATCGCCTGCCACGTATGGGCGTTCATGGAACGCTACAAGACGCTGGCGTCGGCCATTCCCGGGGGCACCTTCCTGCTCAATGCACCCTTCCCAACCGAGGAGGTGTGGGACCGCGTGCCTCTGGAGACCCAGGAGTGGATCATCAAACTGGGGCTCAAGGTGTACGCCATCAATGCCTACGAGGTGGCAAAAGAGACGGGCATGGGCGGGCGCATCAACACNNTCAACACCATCATGCAGACCTGCTTCTTCTACCTCTCGCGCATCGTCCCGCCCGAGGAAGCCATTGCCGCAATCAAAAGCGCCATCAAGAAGACCTACGGCAAACGCGGCGACAAAGTCGTCGAAATGAACAACAACGCTGTCGACCAGGCGATCGCCAACCTCCACCAGATCGAGGTGCCCGCGGCGGTCACCAGCACTCACCGCAAGCCGAAGCTGGTGCCACCGGAAGCGCCCGAGTTCGTGCGGCATGTGACGGCTTGGATCATGGCGGGCGAGGGCGACAGGCTGCCCGTGAGCCAGATCCCCGATGACGGTGTCTGGCCGGTGGATTCCACCCGTTGGGAGAAGCGGAACCTCGCTCATGAGATCCCCGTTTGGGAACCGGACGTGTGCATCCAGTGCGGCAAATGCTCGCTGCACTGTCCGCACTCCACCATCCGAACGAAGGTCTACGATCCCGAGGTGCTCGAGAAAGCCCCGCCCGCCTTCAAGTCGCTGGACGCCAAAGGCAAGGAGTACGCCAACAAGAAGTGGACCGTCCAGGTTGCCGCCGAGGATTGCACCGGCTGCGGCGTCTGCGTGCAGATCTGTCCCGGCAGGCACAAGTCGGAACCCGAACGGAGGGCCATCAACATGGCCTCCCAGCCGCCGCTTCGCGACCAGGAGCGCGAGAACTACCGGTTCTTCCTCGGCATCCCCGACCCCGACCGTTCGCAAGTGCGGGTGAACAGCGTCAAAGGCAGCCAGCTGCTGCGGCCCCTGTTCGAGTATCCGGGGGCCTGCGCGGGCTGCGGTGAGACGCCTTACCTGAAGCTGCTTACGCAGCTTGTCGGTGACCGGCTGCTCATCGGCAATGCCACCGGCTGCTCCAGCATCTACGGCGGGAACCTGCCCACCACGCCCTACGCCACCAACCAGGACGGCCGCGGCCCTACCTGGAACAACTCACTGTTCGAAGATGCGGCCGAGTTCAGCTACGGCCTCCGGCTCACGGTGGACAAACACGCGGAGTTCGCCCGCGAATTGGTGGATTCACTGCGAGACGAGGTCGGGCACGAGCTGGCCGGGGGGCTCTTGACGGCGAAGCAAGCCGACGAGACCGAGATCGCGGCTCAGCGGGCCCGGGTGGCCGAGCTGAAGGCGAAGCTGCGGTCGATCATGGGTGAGCCCGCTGGGAGCGGCGGCCCCCCCGTGGTTGGCAGTGCTGGCGATCCCCGCCACGGGCAATTGCTCGCGATTGCGGACTATCTGGTGAAGAAGAGCGTCTGGGGAGTAGGCGGCGACGGTTGGGCTTTCGACATCGGCTACGGCGGCCTCGACCACGTGCTCGCCTCCCAGCGCAACATCAACCTGCTGGTGCTGAACACGCAGATGTACTCCAACACCGGTGGGCAGTGCTCCAAGGCTACGCCCATGGGCTCGGTGGCTCTCTTCGCAGCCGGGGGCAAGACCATTGGCAAGAAGGACCTAGGCTCGATCGCGATGACCTACGGCAACATCTACGTCGCGCAGGTGGCCATGGGGTATAGCGACTCGCAGACGGTGCGCGCCTTCGTGGAGGCGGAGTCCTACGACGGGCCGAGCCTCATCATCGCCTACAGCCATTGCATCAGCATGGGCTTCGACATGGTCAAGGGGTACGAACACCAGAAGGCGGCTGTGCAGTCGGGCTCCTGGATCTGCTATCGCTTCGACCCACGTCTGGCCGTGCAGGGTAGGAACCCGCTCCAGATCGATTCGAAGGATATGTCCTTGCCGGTGGACGACTTCGTGCCCACGGAGAACCGCTACAACATGCTGAAGAAGGTGCATCCGGAAGCTGCCCAGATGCTGTGGGACAAAGCGCAGAGGCACGTGCGCACGCGGTGGGAGATCCTCAAGCAGCAGGCCGCCATGGTCTACACGGAGGCCATTCCGTTTGAACCCGGCGTGGTAGACGAAGAGGCTCTGGCCGCGACCGGCGCACGTGACGTCACCGGTGTGAGCACTGGAGAGAACCTGCCCGCCGGCCGCGATGTGGACGAGGACGCGGGCTAGATGCTCGTGGCTCAGCGAGCTGTCGGCCGTCTCAGACCAAAGAGGAGTGGATGATGCCAGTACGCAGATCGGAAGCCACCTGGAAGGGCAGCCTCAAAGAGGGCGCCGGCACCATGAAGCTGGCCAGCGGCCGGTATGAAGGCCCCTACACGTTCTCCTCTCGCTTTGAGGAGGCCTCCGGGACCAATCCCGAGGAACTGGTGGGCGCCGCGCACGCGGGCTGCTTCTCCATGTTTCTAGCCTCCTTGTTGACCGACAAGGGCCATCCACCAGAACGCGTCTTCACTACGGCCAGCGTGCACCTGGGAGCGGGACCGACGATCGACAAGATCGAGTTGAACAGCGAGGCGACGGTATCGGGCCTGAGCGAGGCCGAGTTCCAGGAACTGGCCGCACGAGCGAAGGCGGAATGCCCCGTGTCAAAGGCGCTCGCGGCCGTACCGGAGATCACCCTGATCGCCAAGTTGGTGGGATAGCAGAGGTGCGAGGCGGGGGCGTGCCGCCCGACTACTCCGTTCGCGTTAGCGAGCGGGCTCGGCGGGTACGCCTGGTGATGACGGTCGATCGGGGGCTGGAGGTGGTCGTCCCGCGCAGGTTCGATCGTCGCAAGATCCCGGCCCTGGTCGAAAGTAGGAGGGACTGGATCGAACGGGCCGCCGGCCAAGTGGAGGCGAGGCGGCGGGAGCTGCAAGCGGACCCGCCACGGCTTCCGGAACGGATCGTCCTGCCCGCCGTGGGTGAGGAGTGGGAGGTCGAATACCGGGCGAAGCAGTTTGGCGCCTGGGGTACGATGGAGGTGGGGGGCGCCATCGACCCTGCTGGGGCGACTGTGCGCGAACGCCCCGGGCAGCGGCTGGTGGTCACGGGGAATCTGGCCGACCGCTCGGCATGCCGGGACGCGCTCTGCCGCTGGCTGCGTCGGAAGGCGAAGGCCGGCCTCGTTCCCCGGCTGGCGGATCTTTCTGGGCAACACCGGCTGGAGTTCCGTTTGGTGACGGTCCGGCAGCAGAGATCGCGCTGGGGCAGCTGCTCGCGCCACGGCACGATCTCACTCAACGCCAACCTGTTGTTCCTGCTCCCGCCCTTGGTGGACTACGTGTTGCTGCACGAGCTGTGCCACACGGTGGAGCTGAACCATTCCCCGCGGTTCTGGACCTTGCTGGGGTATCACGACCCGGCCTGCAAAGCGCATCGGAGGGCTCTGCGGCAGGCGCGGACGTCGGTTCCCTCCTGGGTGGAGCATGAGATCGGGGAGCCACTCGCTCACCCTGGAACCTCCTGCCCATCCGCGATACCATTAGACGACCTTTAAACGAGTCCCGTGAGACCGAAAGGAACTTTGGATGGGCGCCAGTCCGCATCCTTCGCCTAGACTTGCCTGTCGCGCGTTTCCCTCCGAACGATTCCTTCTTCCCGGCGTCCACCTGTTCGATCCTCAACATGGTGTGGACCTAGAGGGCGATCTCCTGGTTGAGGGGGGCAAGATCGCCGCTCTCGGCGACGGGGTGAAGCGGCCCGCGGGCGTGGAAGTGCTGGACGATCTGGCCGGATGCTGGGTCTTCCCGGGATTCGTCGACCCGCATGCGCATCTGCGCACTCCGGGCCACGAGTACAAGGAGGACCTGGTCTCTGCTTCGATGGCTGCGGCCGCGGGCGGCTACGTGGCGGTGGTGGGGATGGCGAACACCGATCCGGTGATCGACTCAGGCCCGTTGGCGGCCTGGGTGCTCGACCAGGCGACCAAGGATGCCGTGGTGTATGTCGGTCAAGTCGGCGCGGTCAGCAAGGGCCTGAAAGGCGAAGAGCTGGCCGAGATGCGTGATCTGGCCGCCGCCGGGGTGGTGGCCTACTCCGACGACGGCAAACCGGTGTCCGATGCCGACCTCCTTCTTCACGCACTACGCTACGCGCGAGGAACCGGTCGTCCGCTTCTCTTGCATCTGGAGAACAAGAGCCTGTCTGTGGATGGGGTCATGAACGAGGGCAAGTGGAGCGCCCGGCTGGGGCTGAGGGGCATCCCGTCGGTGGGTGAATCCGGTCCGCTGGCGCGGGACTTGGAGATCGTCGGCTACGTGGATGCCGAAGAGAAACGTCTGGCCGCTACGGCCGGGAAAGCGTCGCTCAATCGCCGGGGGACGGTCCCGCTGGTGCATTTTCAACACCTCTCCTCCGCCGACAGCGTGCGTCTGCTTCGCCGAGCCAAAGGGGAGGGGCTGCCGGTGACGGCCGAAGCGACCCCTCACCACCTGTTGCTCACCGACGAGCGGCTGACCAGTTTCGATCAGAACCTGAAGGTCAACCCGCCCATCCGTTCCGT
>PMIZ01000535.1 GCA_003157225.1 Actinomycetota bacterium
TACCCGCCGTGGGAGATGTTCGTCGGCGACACCAACCAGTTCACCGGTTTCGACTATGACCTGGCTCAGGCCATGGGCGCCAAACTCGGTGTGAAGTTCGAGTTCACCGCCATGAAGTTCGACAGCCTGCTCATCGGCCTTCAGGCCGGCAACATCGACGCCATCATGTCGAGCATGTACGACGACCTCACTCGCCAGAAGCAGGCGGACTTCGTCGACTATGCCAAAGACGGCACGGCCCTGCTGGTAGCGAAAGGCAACCCCGAGAAGATCGCCGGTTGGGTCGACCTGTCCGGTAAAGCTGTCGGCGTCGAGAAGGGCACGACCCAGGCTGCCGCTCTCGCCAAGTTGAACACCTACCTCAAGGGCCAGAGCAAAGCGGAACTGACCATCAATGAGTATCCGGATCAGCCGGCCGCCATCCTGGCCATCAAGAGCGGCAACATCGTGGCCGACCTCACCGACGCTTCCACCGGCGCTTACGTGGCCCAGACGACCGACAACGGCAGCTCGCTCGAGCTGGTCGTCGACCCGAACCCGCCGGCAGGCCTCGGCTTCGAGCTCAAGATCGACGGCATCGCCATCGGCAAGAGCAACACCGGTCTCCGCGACGCCATCCAGAAGGCCCTCCAGAGCCTCATGGACGACGGCACCTACAAGACCATCATCGACCACTACGGTCTGCAGCCCTATCCGAAGGCCGACGTCAACGGCAGCACCGACCCCGGTAGCGGCTCCTAGCTCCTGCACATGAGACCCGCCGACCGATCACGCGCCGACGCGCCCCCGGTGTTGAACCGGGGGGCGGGCGGGTCCGATTCGCGACCCGAGGTGAT
Source organism: Actinomycetota bacterium (assembly GCA_003157225.1). Next base: position 837 of record PMIZ01000535.1, read on the forward strand.
CAAAGCGGTCCCAGTAAGACACTGGGGCCGCTGGATCGCCNNTACATCTGGTTCTTCCGCGGCACGCCCGTCTACGTGCAGATCGTCATCTGGAGCTTCTTCGGGATCCTCTATCCCAAGATCTTCATCGGTCTGCCGTTCACTGGGCTGGCCTTTGGTGGCTGGGCCACCCACAAGGTGATCGGCGGCATGGTGGCCGCCGTGCTTGCGCTTGGCTTGAACGAGGCAGCCTATGCCGCCGAACTCGTCCGCGCGGGCATCATCTCCGTAGACAGGGGACAGAGCGAAGCGGCAGAGTCGCTGGGTATGTCCTTCCCGCTGACGATGAGACGCATCGTCCTCCCTCAGGCGATGCGTGTCATCATCCCACCCATGGGCAACGAGACCATCTCCATGCTCAAGACGTCCGCCTTGGTCGCCGTCACCGGCAGCGTGAACGAGTTGTTCACCACGGTGCAACACCTTTATTCTCAGAACATGTTGATCATGCCGCTGCTTATCGTGGCGTGCATCTGGTACATCTTCTTCACCACACTGTTCACCATCGGGCAGCATTATCTCGAGCGCTACTTCGGCAGAGGCTTCGGGACCAACGAGACCGTGACGGCCGAGAGGAAAGCGCAGAAACGACTCCAACACAAAGTGACGGCGGATGTCGGTGAGCCTGGAAACTGGGACTAACTATTCAGGCGGGCTCTCCGCCGGTCATGCTGAGGCGACCTCCGGGCAGCCCATGGTCAGGGCCGAGCAGGTTTGGAAGTCGTTCGGCAAGCTGGACGTGCTCAAGGGCATCGACCTCGTGGTCAAGCCCCGAGAGACGTTCGTGCTGCTGGGCCCTTCGGGTGGCGGCAAGTCCACCCTGCTGCGCTGCATCAATCACCTGGAGAAGATAGACGCCGGCCGCCTCTACGTGGACGGCGAGCTGATGGGATATAAAGAGCGCGGCGACATCCTCCACGAGATGCCTCAGAGAGAGGTCGCCAAGCAGCGCGCCAAGATAGGCATGGTGTTCCAGCGTTTCAACCTCTTCCCGCACCTGACGGCCATCCAGAACGTCATGGAATCGCCCATCATGGTGCAGAGGATGAACCGGAAGGAAGCGGAACACGAGGCCGAGAAGCTGCTGACCGAAGTGGGACTCAAAGAGAAGCTGGACGTCTACCCGGCGCAGCTCTCAGGCGGCCAGCAACAGCGGGTGGCCATCGCCCGCGCCCTTGCCATGAAGCCCAAGCTGATGCTCTTCGACGAGCCCACGTCGGCCCTCGACCCTGAGCTGGTCGGCGAGGTGCTGGACGTGATGAAACGCCTGGCCCACGAAGGGATGACCATGGTCGTCGTGACCCACGAGATCGGCTTCGCCAAAGAGGCGGCCGACGGAGTGGCGCTCATCGACGGCGGCGTCATCGTGGAGATGGGCCCGCCCGAGCAGGTACTTGTGAATCCCCGGGAAGAACGGACCAAGCTCTTCCTCTCCAAAGTCCTCTCGTAACGCGCGGCCGCATTCCGCGGCAGCCGCTCTCTCCTAGGACTCGGCCGACTTCTCGCGCGCGGCGTTCTTGTGCCGCCTCCACCGCCACACCGCGAACGCGAGGATGGCAACCACTACCGCTGCCAGGACCACGTACCAGATCTTGTTGTAGCGGCTGAACGCGTCCTGAAGCTTGTTCCAGCCGTCCGGTCCTAGAGCCTTGTAGAACCCGTAGCCCAGGTAGGCGAGCGCGGTGTTCCAGATGACCGAGCCGGCCAGCGAGTAGAGCAGGAACTTGACCACCGGCATCTTGGCGATGCCGGCAGGCAACGAGATGAAGGTGCGCACTCCCGGCATCATGCGAGTGAAGAAGACGGTAACGTCCCCGCGTCGTTCGAACCAGCTGTCAGCCTTCTCGATGTGGCGCGCCCGCACGCCTACGTAGCGTCCGTACCTCACGAACAGCGCTCGCCCCCCGTACAGCCCGACCACATACGCGATGGTCGCCCCGATCAGGTTGGCCAAAGTGGCCACCACGATCACCATCCAAAGGTGGGTGTGGCCCTGGGCAGCCAGGAAGCCGCCGAATGGCACCACCACCTCGCTGGGTATGGGGATGCACGCGCTCTCGGCGATCATCGTCACGAAGACGATAATGAGACCGTAGTTCTCCAGCAGGTTGATCAGCCAGGAAGTCATCGCGGGCTATTCTACCCGAGCTCCGCAAGCCCGGCGTCAAGCTGCCCAAGCGCGTACTCGAAGCACTCGCGCAGCCGGTCTTCCAGGTCGTCGGCGTCGAGCTCATTGCCCCGCGTGCGCAAACGGTGGCGCAGGTCCTGCTCCACCTCGCCGCACAGATGGGTGGTCTCGTCGTCGAGCCGGTAGCGGAACTCCTTGGGCCCGAGCTGAGCAAGGAGAGCCGACAGGTAGGTCTCGGAGGCGGCGAAGGCTTCGGTGGGATCGGCGATGCCGGGCGAGGCAAGCTCCAGGAAGTAGGCAGCGAACGTGCGCTTCAAGCCGAGCCGCAGCGACTGAAGGGACATGCCGCTCGACGTGGTCGTGCTACGGCTCAGCGCTGGTACGCCACCTCGCGCCAAGACGGATGCGGGGGCGGGCCGATCCTCCGGGAGCGATGGCCCGCGGGGAAGTACACGAACGCGGTGGTCTCATCGTCGAAGGCGACCTCAAGCTGGCCCTCGATGAGGCGGAGGTCCAACCAGGCGCCGCGGAACACCAGCTCCCGCAGCCAGTAGACCAGGCACTCGCCGTGCAGGGTGAGAACCTCGTCGCCCCGCTGAAGCAGATACTCTCCGAGAGAGCTCACGGGGAACTCGATGCTGCCGCCGGCCACCAGTTGCACCAGGTCGGCGCACTCGTCTTGCTGGAGCATGCTCTGTTCGATCAGGCCCAGCTCGATCGCTGCCATCTCCACACGCTGGGCAAAATCCACGCTGTTGAAGCCGTACCGGAAGCTGCGGAACTCAAGGATATAGTCCTCGCCCGAGGCGTAATTCGGATGCGCGTGTCGGTTTTCGGGCGTCATTGGCATCCCCTCTTGGAGCGAGAGACACTGCGTTGCAAGCATTGTATCAAGGAGTCGCGGCCCCTGTTTTGGACGTTGTCAGTAGTCTTTTTCGGCGTCCGCGGACCGGTCCCTTGCTTGTGCGCGTAGTCTCGAAGACTCATAATGATCTTCATGAATACCCGGTCGAGACCCAGTGTAGTCATTGTGCTGTCGGTGCTCACCGTGTTGCTGATGCTGGCCGCGGTGCTACCGCTTGTTGGGTGCGGGGGATCGACCACCAAGGTCGACCCTCAAACCGTTCTGGCGGCGTCCACCACCAAGATGCAAGCCATCAAGGGGTTCCACTTCGTCTATGAGGTACACAAGCCCGCGTCGGCGAAACCCAGCGGCGGCCTGGACATCGGCCGCATCACCGGCAACGTGGACGCCCAGGGCCACATGGATGCCAGCGTGGATGCCATCTACGGTGGCATTTCCGTGACGGTCGGCTTCGTCTCCATGGGCGATACTCAGTACATCCAGGACCCCATCTCACACAAATGGCAATCGGTCGCGGCCAAAGACAGCCCGGTCGGCACGCTCAGTCTGAGCGCCGGCACCATAACCATTCTCAGCCACATCACCGGGGCTGTCTCCAAGGGCGAGCAGAGCAAGGGCGGCGCCGACACCGACCACATCAGCGGCATGGTCGCGCCCCAATACGTGAAAGAGATCGCCGGCTCGGTGGACACCACCACCGACTTTCCCACCGATATCTGGATCGGAGTGAACGACAGCTACGTCTACGAGGTCGACATCTTCGGAGCAGCGACTCCGAATGAGACCGACAAGTACTGGCGCAGCATCAGCCTTTCCGAACTCAACAAGTCCTTCGACATCAAGGCGCCGCAGTAGTCGTGTCCGGACAGACAGCCGCCCAGAAGGCGGTGCTCGACCCTCCCCGAACTTCCCGCCGGGCCACCCTCGCTATGGTGGTGCTGTGCGCGGCCGTGTTCGTCGCCGCGCTCGATCAGACCATGGTCCTCACGGTCATGCCATCGATCATGCGGTCGTTCTACATCGGTGTGGACCGGCTCAACGATGTCGGCTGGATCATCACGGGCTATTTGCTGGGCTACACCGTCGCGATGCCTCTCTTCGGCCGCTTGGCCGACGTGGTGGGCCGGCGGAAGATGGCCATCGTCGCGCTACTGCTCTTCCTGATCGGAAGCGCCCTCTGCTACACCCTAACCCGGCTGGACTTGTTCATCGTCGCTCGAGTCGTACAGGCGGCCGGCGGCGGCGCGTTGGTCCCCATCGCGATGGCCGCTGCCGCGGACATGTTCCCGCCGCGAAGGCGCGCGCTTGTTCTTGGCGTCATCGGAGGGTCCGCGGAGGCCGGCGGAGTGCTGGGCCCCATCTATGGCGCCGGACTGACCGTTCTCTGGAAGTGGCAGCTCATCTTCCTGGTGAACGTCCCCTTGTGCGTGATTCTCATGGTAGCCTCCTGGCGTCTCCTGCGGCCGGGGCTGGAGTACGCCCCAGCCGGCGAAGACGCGGTGGCGGTGCCGCCGGAAGATGAGCGACCGGCGCGCGCAGGCGCTCGCGACGACCGGCGCAGGGCGCCCTTGTGGCAGCGTGGCCGGGTAGACTACGTAGGGGCCGCCCTCATGGCGCTCGCCCTGGCCGGTGTCACCATCGGTCTGGGCACGGGGACGCAGTCCATCACCACAAACTCGGGAAGTCCCGCGGCGTCGACGCCGGTGAAATGGCCCTGGTTGGTGGTCAGCGCCGTCTGCTTCGCAGCCTTCGTCCTCTACGAAAGACGCCACGAGCGACCGCTGGTGCGGCTCGATTTCTTCAAACGGCCCGCCTTCGCCGCGGCGAACATCGCCCACCTGTTCGTGGGGGCGGCGCTCATCATCGGCATGGTCGAGATCCCCCTTTACGCGTACACCCTGTTTGGCATGACCGAGATCCAGGGCGGTCTCCTGCTTATCCGGCTCACTCTCATGATCCCGGTCGGTGCCGTGATCGGAGGTTGGTTGGCCGACCTGGTGGGCTACCGCATCACGGCTGTGCTGGGCTTTCTCATCGCGGCAGGTGGCTACCTCCTGGTGAGCCGCTGGCCGCTCGACCCTGGGCAGTTCCAGCTGACGAGGGACCTCATGATCAGCGGGCTCGGCTTCGGGCTTGTGATCGGGCCGATAGGAGCGAGTGTGACCTCGTCCGCCGGCCCGCGCTGGATGGCCACCGGCGCGGCGTTGGTCACCGTGTCGAGGATGGTCGGGATGGTCGTCGGTCTCTCGGCGCTGAGCTCGTGGGGTGTACGCCGTTTCAACGTGCTCGCGAAGGACATCACCACGCCCATCATCAGGCCCGCGAACCTAACCGACGCGCAGTGGCAGGCCATGAAGGACGCTGCCGAACTAGCCACCCGCAACGCGGCTCACGCCGTGTTCAGTGAGTTCTTCCTCATCGCCGCCGTGGTCGTCGGCCTCGCGGTCATACCAGCCGTGTTCTTCTACAAGCATCGGGCTCGCGGAACAAGCCACCTTCCCTTTCTGCCGCACTAGGACGGCATTGCGAGCCGTCTTCGACGTTCGTCGGCGCAGCCCGCGGAGGCCGTGCCCGTCGTCCGTGTCCGGGTGCTTGGGTACAATGATCCAAGAGAAACCAGAGTGAGGACTCGAGTGAACGACGATCAACTTGACCTGAGTGCTTCCTTCGGCGGGCGCGCGGACCCCGTTGACAGGCTGACGCGCGTCGCGGTGCGCGACCTGACGCCGGGCCGGACCATTGAGGGCATCTATCTGCTGTCGGCAAAGGAGACCAAGGTCACGAAGGCCGGCAAGCCCTTCTTCAAGCTGCGGCTGAGCGATCGCACCGGCACCGTGGACTGCACGGTTTGGGAGGTCGAGGCCATGGGCTCCGGGCTAAAGACAGGGGACCTGGTGATGGTCGCCGCGGGGGTGTCCGAATACCAGGGCAAGCCTCAGCTCGAGGCTTCCCGCGTCAACTGCGCGCCGCCCGGTTCAGCCCAAGCACGGGACTTCTTGCCTTCCACCTACCGCGACGTCGAGGAACTCAAGGGTTTCCTGCAGTTCCAGGTCGAGTCGGTGCAAGACCGAGATTATGGCGCGCTTCTGAGCGGTCTCTTCGGCGACCCTGTCTTCTATGAGCGGTTCACGAGCGCGCCGGCGGCGAAGCACTACCACCACGCCTACCTCGGCGGCCTGATGGAGCACACGGTGGCCGTTGCTGAGATGTGCGACTTCGTGGGTCAGCAATACGGACGGGTCGATCGGGACCTGCTGCTCACCGCCGCGCTGCTCCATGATGTTGGCAAGATCAACGAGTTGAGCTTCGAGACCAGTATCGATTTCACCGACGCCGGCCAGTTCCTCGGCCACGTCACTCAGGGTGTCCTTCTTGTCTCGGAGGCCGCAAAGGCCCGGCCTTCATTCCCAGAGGTCAAGCTGCAGCACCTACTCCACTGCATCATCAGCCACCATGGCGAGCTGGAGTGGGGATCGCCCAAGCGTCCGAAGACTATTGAAGCCTTGATCCTTCACCACGTCGACAACCTCGACGCCAAGGTCAAGGGCTTCCTCGAGATAGTGGAAGGGTCACGCGACGCTGCCTGGACCGACCTGCGCAACCTGTTCAGGCGCCCACTGCACGTGCCGCGAGCGGCCCACCAAGAAGAGGACTTTCTGCCTCCCGGCGAAGACGAGACTGGCGCCTAGCGAGCTGCTGGAGAATGACGCTTCGCCGCTAGAGGGTGATGGGCCAGCGCGATCTGGGGGTCGAGGCTTTGATCTTCAGCAGCCTCCTGGCGGCCTCTGACCACTCGCTAGTCCAATTCCTCCCGCAGGCTTGTCTCGATCGTATCGTTGACTTCGCTGTCCACAGGGGACGCCACTTTGCGCCTGTGCTCCGCGTCTTCAGTATCCCGCCCCAGCAAGGCCGCCTCGCCTGTCATCATGGCATCGAAGGCTTTCGCTTTGAGCCGGCTGCGTGTGACCTCGATGCGGCTCCGCATGGAATCGTAGTCGACAGGCTCTTCTTCTGCCTCGGGCTCATCGCTCACAACGGGTTCTTCCGCGAGAACGAGTGGCTCAACCGCCGCGACCGGGGCGGGTTGCGGCTCTGGAGCGGCACTCGCGAAGGGAGTGGGTTGCGGCTCGGGAGCGGCGCTGGCGGTCGGTAGAACGGGCGCGACCGTCCAGTCGTCTTCGACGGGCGAAGCGACGACCGGAGAAACGAACGGCTGTTCGAGTTCCTGCCGGATGCGACGACGTGTTTCCTCGATTCTCGCCTTGAGATCGTCCAGTGGGGCGACTTGCGCCGGAGGCGCCGTCTCGACCATAGCTTCAACCGGCGGTGCCTCGATCGTAGACATTTCCTCCACGGGCGCTTCAAATTGGACCTCCATCGGCGCTTCCACCATGGGGGTGTCCATCACTGAAGACTCCGTGAACGGAGCCTCAACTAAACGGGACTCGCCCTCCTCGACCGGCAGTTCGACCACGGGCGGTTCCGCGACCGGCAGTTCCGCCACGGCGGAATGCGACCCGGGCACTTCTACGTCCGGCTCCGACCAGCCAGTATCCGGCCATTCGTCGATGGTATCGCTCGTCGGAGATGAGACTTCGGCCTCAGGCACTGTCAACTCCGACCGTTCGGCCTCGTGCGCTGGCGCCGGTTCGCTGACTGGGAGTTCGACCAATGGTGACTCCTCGCGAGCCTCTGCGGGGGCCTCGGCGACGGGAGCCGCATCGAAATCCCACGCCCAGCCGGTGCTTTTGGCAGCAGGCTGCGGGGATGCCAGAACTTCCGGTGTTTCGGCAGTCGGCGCTTCGGGCACCGGTGCTTCGGCGGTTGGTGCTTCCAGCTCGGGCGTTTCGGCGACGGACGCAGCCGTCATCCAGTCCTCTGCCGATTCCACTGTCCAGGCCGCAGGCTGAAGGGTCTCAGCCGGAGCCTCTTGGACCGTCTCGGCGAGGGAGATATCCTCTGCCGCCGGCTCGCCGACAGCCTCCTCGGCGGCGGGCTGCGGGACCGCCAATGCGGGCGACAAGATCGCTTCCCAATCAAATCCGGACGGAGCAGCGGTCTCCGCCGACGCGTCCGGAGCGGTGGTGCCCAACTCCGGTTCTTCCTCAACGGGGGCTTCCGCGGGAACGGCTTCGATCTGCGGCGTTGCGACCGCCCACGAATCGAAGGCTTCGATCTCCGACGGTGCCACTTCAACGCTCGGCGGCTCTTCAGCCACCGGCCACATGCTCTCGAGCGCGGCTCCGTCAGCCAGCTGCGACCAGCTATCTGACGCTTCGAGCGCGGGCGCTTCTACCGCAGACGGCTCGGTCGCGGATGCTTCTACCTCGGGCGCTTCGACCGCAGACGGTTCGGCCACGGGCGCCTCGGCCGCCGGGGTGGCTTCGGCCACCGGGGCCACCTCAACAGGGGGAGCCTCCTCCACCAGGTCGAGTGAAGGCTCGGTGACCGGCGCGACGGGGGCTTCCGCGGGCGCTGGGGTGGGTGCGTAGACCCAGTCGGACACGGGAGCGGGCCAGACGGTAGGAGGCGCCTCGGAGACGGTGGACTCGCGAACTGGCGGGTAGGGCGCGTCGACCACGATGGCATCCAGGGAGGGTTTCGCCGCGATGGGGACCTCAGTCACGAACGCCTCAGCCACAGGCGTATCAGGCACCGGGGGCTCAGCTACAGGGGCCTGGGCCACCGCAGCGGCCATGAGTGGGCTCTGAGCCTGGTACTCAGGCTGAGCGCCGTAAGTCGCCTCGGTCACGACCTGGCCGGCCGGGGCCTGTGCGCCTTGCAGAGCCGCTCTTTGCTGGTTCTTCCGCGAAAGGTAGTACCCCAGGGCTGCCCCCAGCGCACCACCCAGAAGGAATCTTCCCGCGCTATCCATCCCGATTCCCCTCCTTGGTACCCATGCTGTCCTTGCCGGCATCGCCCGACCAAACTGATTTTACGCTTATCAGCACTTCTCGCTGCTCTTTGTATCGGCTGCGGGCCTCGAATCTTGACCCAACCTAGGTATCCACGTCTTTCGCTCCTTCGTTTCGCAAGGTTCTCATCCTGGCGAGGAATTCCTGTATCCGAGCCTCGTCCCCTTCGCGGGTGGGTCGGTAGAACACCAGGTCCGACAGTCCATCGGGGAGGTGACGTTGCGATATGTACCCTCCGCTGGTGTGTGGATACTCGTAGCCAACGCCGTGGCCCAGATTTTTTGCCCCGCGATAGCCGGTGCTGCGCAGAAATACGGGAGGAGGTTGGGCGCCGTGCTCGTTGACCTCCGCCATCGCTTCCGCCATGGCCACGTAAGAAGCGTTGGACTTCGGCGCGGAGCTCAGATAGGTGACTCCTTGGGCCAGGTTGATCCGGCACTCAGGCAGCCCGACGAATTCCACCGCGCGTGACACCGCCACTGCCACCTCGAGGGCACGCGGATCCGCGTTGCCGATGTCCTCGGAGGCGAAGATGACGAGACGCCGAGCGATGAATTTGGGATCCTCTCCGCCGGTGAGCATGACGGCCAGATAGTATAGAGCCGCATCCGGGTCCGAACCGCGGAGGCTCTTGATGAAAGCGGAGATAACGTCGTAGTGCGCGTCGGCCCCCTTGTCGTAGAGCACCAGTTTCCGTTGGGCCGCCTCCTCCACGGTGGCCTGGTCGAGACTGGTGAGCCCTTTGGAACCGGCAAGCACGAGTGAGCGCTCGAGTATGGTGAATGCCCGACGCGCGTCACCCAGCGCTCCTTCGGCTATCAGATCAAGCGCGTCGTCATCCACGGCCAGCTGCCGGGCAGGCGGGAACCGGGACGTCGCCCGCTCGAGCAGGGTGCGGATGTCCTCTTTGGGCAAGGGCAGGAACTGATAGAGCTCCGAACGAGAGATGAGGGCCGGGATGACTTCGAAGTACGGATTCTCGGTGGACGCCCCGATGAGCGTGACGATGCCGTCTTCAACGGCATGAAGAAGAGCGTCCTGCTGGGCTTTCGAGAAACGGTGCACCTCGTCGATGAAGAGGACGGTGCGACGGCCCGTCTGCGCCCTGCGGTCGCGCGCCCGATCGATGACCTTGCGCACCTCAGCCACTCCCGAGCTGACCGCCGACAGCTCCTCATACCCGGAGCCGGTTTCGGCCGCCACCAGGCGAGCAACGGTGGTCTTGCCTGTCCCCGGCGGACCGAAGAAGATCATGGAGCTGATGGTGCCCGTCTCCACGGCCACGCGCAGAGCCGCGCCCTCCCCGAGCAGCTGCGCTTGCCCCACCACCTCGCTCAGCCTCCCGGGTCGCATGCGCGCAGCCAGGGGGGCGGTCGCCGACAAATCGGCCTTCAAACCGGCGCTGAACAGGTCTTCGTGTTCCATGTCTGGATTCTACTCAGCAGCCTTACACTTCGCCACCGCGCTCGTGATTGGCTAGAATATGCTAGAACCGCTTCAGCGGGGGGTGAGCATGCTCCGTCAGGTACTGGTACTCAACTCTACCTACGAGCCGGTGAATGTCTGCTCGACGCACCGGGCGATCGTGCTGCTGCTCAAGGGCAAGGCTGAAGCCGTGGAAACCGGCGGCACCGTGTATCACTCGGAGCGGGCGACGTTCGTCGCGCCAATCGTTATCCGCTTGACCCAGTACGTCCGCCTGCCTCGGCCGGACGGACGGCGTCTCTCCCGACGCGCGGTCCTCGCCCGCGATGGCTATCGCTGCCAGTACTGCGGCAGCACCCGCCACCTCACCATCGATCACATCGTCCCGCGCAGCCGGGGTGGGCTCGACTCCTGGGACAACGTCATCACCTCGTGCGCACCCTGCAACGTGCGCAAAGGCGCCGCGCTGCCTCACGAGGTCGGGATGTCACCGTCGCGGCGGCCGCGGCCGCCGCTCCCCGGGGACTTCGTTCTGGCCTGCCAGCGAGTGGTGCCCGACGCCTGGCTGCCCTATTTGGAGCTAGCCGTAGCGTAGCTCCCCATCTTCAGGTACTTCTCGTGTCTCAGCCGGAGCCGTTCCGCCGGTTCCAGATCCACGAGGCCATCCAGGGCGAGCTCGATCTCCCGCAACAGGCGGTTCGCCATCTGCCGGTGGTCGGTGTGGGCTCCGCCCGGAGGCTCGGGGATCACGGCGTCGATCAGCCCAAGCTCGAACAGATCGCTCGCGGACACCCGTAGAGCCGCCGCCGCCCTGGGCCCCTCGGCCGCGTCGCGCCAAACCAGGGCGCCGCAGGCCTCGGGGGAGATGACCGAATAGGTGGAGTTCTCGAGCATGAACACCCGGTCTGCAAGCGCGAGCGCCAACGCGCCGCCGGAGCCTCCCTCGCCGATCACCACTGTGACAGTAGGCGTCGTGAGGCCGGCGAAGGTCTCGATGCTGCGGGCGATGGCCCCGGCCTGCCCGCCTTCTTCGGCGTCCTTGCCCGGGTAGGCCCCTGGCGTGTCGACCAGGGTGACCACCGGCAAGCCGAACTTCTCTCCCAATCGCGCGAGCCGCATGGCCTTGCGGTAGCCCTCAGGCCGCGGCATCCCGAAGCTGCGTTCTTGCCGCTCTTTGAGCGTGTGGCCTTTCTGAGTTCCGATGAGCACGATGCGCCGCCGCCCCAAGGTCGTCAGACCGGCGACCACTGCCTTGTCGTCCCCGTGAAGCCGGTCACCGCTCAGTTCGAGGAAATCGGGGAATGCGACTGCGATGTAGTCGAGTGTCTGCGGCCGCTCGGCGTGCCGGGCGAGAAGCACTCGCTCCCAGGCCTGCTCGGGTGTCTGACGGTCAGACATGGGCACCATCCCCTTGCAGCAGCGATAGAATCCCCACGAGCCTGTCGCGAAGCTGTCGGCGGTCCACTACCATATCTACCTGGCCGTGCGCGAGCTGCGACTCGGAAGACCCGAAGCCGGGTGGCAGCTTCTCACGTATCGTCTGCTCGATGATGCGCGGGCCTGCGAAGCTCATCACCGCCCCGGGCTCGGCAATGATCACGTCGGCCACAGTGGAGAAACTGGCGAAGACGCCTCCCGTGGTGGGATGGGTAAGGATGGTGACGTAGGGCAGGTGGGCGTTAGCCAACTTCTGCACCGACACGACGGTCTTTGCCATCTGCATCAGCGAGAAGAGGCCTTCCTGCATGCGTGCTCCTCCAGAACCGGCTACCACCACCAGGGCCATGCGCCGGTCGACCGCTGCTTGAGCAAGCCGGTAGAAACGCTCACCCACGACGGACCCCATCGATCCCCCGAGAAACTTGAAATCGAGCACGCCGATGCCGGCCGGCCGGCCGGCGATCTCGCAGGTCGCCGCGAGAAAGGCCTCGGTCAGCCCAGTATCGAGCTGCGCGTCGGACAGCCGCTGGGGATAGGGACGCAGATCGACGAAATCGAGCGGATCGACCGCCCTCACCTCTTCGCCCAGGAAGCTGACCGTGCCCGCGTCGGCAAATTGGGCGATCCGCTCGTGCGAGGGGAGGGGGTAATGGTAGGAGCAATGCGGGCAGACGCGAAGGGACTTGTCCAGTTCGCCCGGTTGCAGGAGGGCATTGCAATTCTTGCAGCGCTCGCCCGCGGCCTCAGGGCCGGGCGGCGGCTCCTTCCTCGCGACCTGTATGGTTACGTACTTAGCCATGCCACTTGCGCAGGACTATCGCGGCGTCGTGCCCGCCGAAACCGAAGCTGTTGGACATGGCGACGTTCACTTCAGCCTTCCTGGCGACGTTGGGGACGTAGTCGAGGTCACAGTCCGGATCAGGCTGGTCGAGATTGATGGTGGGGGCTACCATGCCGGCCTCCATACACAGTACGGTGGCGGCCGCCTCGAGCGCCCCGGCAGCACCCAGGCAGTGGCCGAACATGCTCTTGCTGGAGCTTACCATCACTTTGCCCGCATGGGCGCCGAGCGACAGCTTGATGGCCTTGGTCTCCATGGCATCGCCGAGCGGAGTGGAGGTCCCGTGGGCGTTGATGTAGTCAACGTCGGACGGATCGAGGCCCGCGTCGCGCAGGGCACGTGTCATGGCGAGCGCCGCGGGCTCACCGGTCTCGTCGGGCTCGGTTAGGTGAAACGCGTCCGCGGCCATGCCGTAGCCAACGAACTCGGCGTAGATGTGGGCGCCGCGGTCGAGGGCATGCTGCAGTTCTTCAAGAACCAGCACGCCGCTGCCCTCACCCATGACGAAACCGTCGCGTCCGGCGTCGAACGGTCGGCTCGCCCGCTCCGGCTCGTCATTGCGTGCCGAAAGAGCGCGCATGGCTGCGAACGCCGACATGCCCACTTCATTCACCGCCGCCTCCGCTCCACCGGCAAACATGGCCGTCGCGTCACCTCGCCGGATGATGTTGAAGGCGTCGCCGAGCGCGTTGGTGCCGGCCGCGCAAGCTGTGCAGGTAGCGTTGACCGGGCCTTTGAGACCCAGCAGGATCGAACTGCATGCTGAGGCCATGTTGGGGATCATCATCGGGATGAAGAAGGGGCTCACGCGGGTTGGCCCCTTTTCGAGGAGGACGCCGATCTGGTCGTAGAAGGTGGCAAGACCGCCGACCCCCGAGCCGATGAGCGCGCCCACCGCGTACGGGTCTTCTGTCACCGGGAAGCCGGAATCGGCAAGGGCGAGCGTGGCTGCCGAGGCCCCATATTGGGCGTACAGGTCCATGCGTCTGGCCTGTTTCTTGTCGATGAAGGATGAAGCATCAAAGTCCCGTATCTCGCCGGCTATCTTGACGGGGAACTCTGTGGTATCGAACCGCTGGATGCGTTTCACTCCCGACCGGCCCACCAGAAGCCCCTCCAGGAACGGCTCTCTGCCGATGCCAAGCGACGAGACCACGCCTACTCCCGTCACCACCACACGCTTCAGTTCGATGGTCTTCGGTGCACCCTTCATATCCGCCACCTTCCCCTCCTGCTAGATACCGAGGCCGCCGTCGACCGCAAGGACGGCTCCCGTGATGAATGCGGATGCGTCCCCGGCCAGAAAGGCCACCGCATCCGCCACGTTCTCCGGAGTGCCTATCCGGCCCAGTGGAATCTGGCCGACGAGAGCGTTGCGCGCCGCCTCAGCGAGAGCGGCGGNNGTAGCCGGGAGCCACCGCGTTCACCCGCACGTTGCGCGAGGCCACTTCCCGGGCCAACGACTTGGTGAGACCGATGAGGCCCGCCTTCGCGGCCGAGTAGTTCACCTGCCCGGCATTGCCACGACGCCCGACGACGCTCGAGATACCGATGATGGAGCCACGGCGGCGCCTGATCATGCCCCGAAGCACCGCCTTGCTCATCAGGAACGCGCCCTTCAGATTCACAGCCAGCACTGCGTCCCAGTCGCTCTCGTCCATGACGAGCACCAGACCGTCGCGGGTGATGCCGGCGTTGTTGACCAGGATGTCGGTGGGCCCTAGGGCAGACTCGACCGCGCTGACCGCGGCCCGCGCCTGTTCCTCTTTGGAGACGTCGGCCTTCACGAAGGTCGTGGCGCGCCCGGTGAGGCGCTCGATCTCGGCCGCGGTGTCGGCGCCGGCGTCCGCCATGTCTACGATGCCCACCTTCGCGCCATCCGCGGCCAACCGGAGCGCGATGGCCCGGCCTATGCCTCTGGCGCCCCCGGTCACGAGAGCTACGCGGTCTTCGAGAGGCAGGGCGGTGCCGTTCATTGCCTACCCCCAGTTTCTTCCAGCGCTTTGTGCAGCGAATCGGCGTCGGTGGTGGCTGCCGTGGGGAAGTCGCGATTGATTCTCTTCATCAATCCGGCCAGCACGGTGCCCGGCCCCACTTCCAGGCCCGCGGACGGCCGGTCCCTCTCCTCCCCGGCAAGCACCGTCGTGATGCTCTGCGCGAACTTCACGGGCGACATGAGTTGCTTGCCAAGCACCTGGGCCAGTTCGTCCGGCCCAGGGTATCGAAGCTCGGTGGTGGAGAAGAACTTCCCGCGCCCCGGCTCGAAACGCACGCCCGAGAGCGCCGCCGTGAGTGTTTCGGCCGCTCCCGCCATGTAGGGGGTGTGGAAGGCGCCCGAAACGGGGAGCGGCACTACCCGGCCCGCGCCGCGCTCCTTCGCCTGCTCACCGGCCGCCCTGATGGAATCCTCCGAGCCGGAGATGACCACCTGCCCCGGGGAGTTGTAGTTCGCGACCCACACTTGGGGGAGCGAGGAGCAGATCTCGTCGACGGCGGCGTCGTCCAGGCCGATGATTGCCGCCATCGTCCCGCCGTTCCGTTCGCCGCATGCCTGCATGCCCCGTCCCCGCACGTCGACCACGCGCAGCGCGTCGGCGAAGGTCATGCGGCCGCTCGCGACCAGGGCCGAGTACTCACCGAGAGAGTGCCCCGCAGCCGCCGCGAAAGACGCCCCTTTTGCCTCCAAGACCCTCCAGGTGGCCACACTACAGGCCAGGATAGTGAGCTGAGTGCGATCGGTTCGCGTGAGCTCCTCCATGGCGCCGTGCCGACACAACTCGCCGATGTCCCAGCCCAGGACGTCGCCTGCCTCGGCAAACGCTTCCCGAGCCTTGGGGTATTCCCACAGGTGTTCGGCCATGCCGGGCTTCTGGCTGCCCTGACCGGGGAACAGAATGAGTAGTCCGCTCATGTTCGAATCACTCCCGCCGTATTTGGAAGGTCGCGCGCGCGACCCCATTCCATGAGGCACGCGCCCCATGTGAGTCCCGCGCCGAAACCCATGAGGAGTACCAGATCGCCGTCGTTCAGCCGACCCTCCGTCCGCGCCTCGCTGAGGCAGAGTGGGATGGAGGCGCAGGACGTGTTGCCGTACCGCTGCACGTTGGTGTAGATCTTGTCGTCGGGGATGCCGAGCTTCTTGGCCGCCCCTTCGATGATACGCAGGTTCGCCTGGTGCGGCACGAAGAGGTCGATGTCGGCCACCCCGAGCCCGCAGCGCTCTAGCACCCTTCCGGCCGATCGCGCCACGATGCGTGTGGCAAACTTGTAAACTTCCTGGCCGTTCATGGTCATGTAGTGCTGCCGGGCTTCAACCGTGGCGCAGGAGGCGGGCAACTTGGAGCCACCCGCGGGGATCATCAAGAACTCGGCGCCCGCGCCGTCGCCACCCAGGTCGAAACCCAGGATGCCGGCGAGGCCTGGCCGGATCTCGACGACCGGGCCGCCGGATCCCGCCGTAGGCGACACCAGCGGTGAAACGACCGCTGCGCCGGCCCCGTCGCCAAAAAGCACCGCGGTGGACCTGTCTTGCCAGTCGAGCAGGCGCGAGATGACCTCGGCGCCTACCACCAGGACATGGTCGTGAAGTCCCGCCGCCACGGTCGAGGCAGCCATGGCAAGCGCGTAGACGAAGCCGGAGCAACCGGCGGAAACGTCAAAGGCGCCGGCCGCTTCGCAGCCGCACTCGTAGGCGACGCGCGAAGCCGTCGCCGGCATGAGACGGTCGGGCGAGATGGTCGCGGTGATGACGAGGTCGACGTTTCCCGGGGAGAGACCGGCATCGTCCAGCGCCGCCCTGCCGGCGATGATGCCCAGGTCCGAAGAGCAAAGCCCAGCCTCGGCCACCCGCCGTTCCCTGATGCCCGTGCGTTGCGTGATCCATTCGTCGGAGGTGTTGAGTGTGGCGGTGAGGTCGTCGTTGGTGACCACCTTGGGAGGCACATACGCGCCGAGACCGGTGATGATGATAGGTCTCCCCAGTAGTGGGGCCGGTCCTGTTGCTGGCATCAGGGCTCGGCGACCGCGAAGGTAAGCGTTCCGCTGGACACCAGCTCGGAGCCGACGAACGCTTTGGCCTCGCCCTTGCCTATGCGGCCGCGGCTTTCGGATAGGCGAACCTCGAGACGAAGCGTGTCGCCGGGAACGACCGGCCGGCGGAACCGAACATCGTCGGCCCGAGCGAAGAGGACCAGCTTGCCCTCGTTGCCGGGCTGAGAGAGAACGGCGACCGCTCCGGTCTGGGCCATCGCCTCGAGCTGAAGGACGCCGGGGAACACCGGGTGACCTGGGAAATGCCCCCGGNNGGAAGACATCGTCGTCCGCCACGATGTCCTTTTCCGCCACTGCGTACTCCCCGGGAATCAGTTCTGTCACTCTGTCAAGCCAAAGAAAGGGCTCGCGATGAGGCAGGATCGCTTCGATTTGGTCCCTCTGCAGCATGTCTCCCCCGCTCGGCGAATGGCCCGACTGCCCGGCTTCAGGGTGCTAGTATTTTCCAGGATGAGTCTGCCCTTTTCAAGGAACCGCTGCTCTTTCGTGGGAGTTTAGCTCACCGCCATGCAGCTCCAGCTCTCGCTGCGGGTAGCCGACAGTCTCCACGAGACCTTGCTGGTGCGCGGAGAACCGCTTGATGCGGTGGAGGCTGCGCGGCTCCTCATCGCTTCCGACAACGCGCCCATCCCTCTTTGCCGCCAGATCCTCGCCGCCCTTGTGTATGAGGACCGCCGCTTCTGCTGGGATGGCACCCGGGACGGCCTGCTCTCCCTTCGTCACTGGGAGGGTCCCGACCCCGACCTCGCCGACGTGCCCTTCGTCGCGCTCGACCTCGAGACCACCGGCGCCCGAGCCGGTCTGAGCAAGATCACCGAGATCGGAGCGGTGCGGATCGAAGGCTTCCGCGAGGTGAGGCACTTCGGCACGCTGGTCAACCCCATGAGACCCATACCGCACATGATCACGCAGATCACCGGCATCACCCAGGAGATGGTCGCCGGGGCGCCACGGATCGAGGAGGTTCTCCCCGAGCTACTGGAGTTCCTGGAGGGCGCGGTGGTGGTGGCGCACAACGCCTCCTTCGACGTGGGCTTTCTCAACTACGAGCTGCACCGGTTGAGCGGGCGGCGCCTGGGCGACGGAGCCATCGACACCCTACCCCTGGCCCGGGCTCTCGCGCCGGGCCTCCCCAACTACAGGCTGCAGACGGTGGCAGAGGCCCTTGGAGCGCCGGTCGCGGCCTGCCACCGCGCGCTCGCCGATGCCCAGGCGGCCGGTCATGTGTTCGTGAGCCTCGTGGGCCGCCTCCAGGAGCGAGGCCTCACCCACCTCGGTGAGGTCCGGGCCTACGTCAACCCTTCCAGCCGCTCGGCTCTGGACAAGCTGTCCTTGACCCGCGACCTTCCGAAGACGCCGGGAACCTACCGCTTCTTGGACAAAGAAGGGCACATCCTTTATGTCGGCAAGGCCGACCGCCTACGGGAGCGGGTGCGTTCTCATTTCGTCGTCAACGCCGACAACACACGCAAGGTGCGCCAGGCCATCCGGATGGTGGAGCGGATCGACTGGGACGAGGCCCATACCCCACTGGAAGCCGTGGTGAGAGAGCAGCAGCTCATTCTCGAGCACCGTCCGTGCTGCAACCTCTATGGAACCCGGCCGGAGACCTATGCCTACCTCAAGGTCACGAGCGGCGGTCCCGGTCTGAATCTGTCCGCCAGTTGCCGAGCGCCTGCCTGGCTCTTCGATCCGGACCGTCAGCCCTCGGTGCGCCAGCCGCTCGTCATCGGGCCTTTCCGCGGCAGGGCGCGGCTGAATTCGGCCTTGGATCTTCTCCAACGGTGCTACCCCATCCGCGGGTGCCCGCGGCACCCTGAGGCCCGGCCTTGCGTACGGAGCGCCCACGAGCGCTGTCTGGCACCCTGCGGTGGCGACCCGGAGGTCAGGCTGGAGCACGATGCTCTCGTTAGGCAGATCGTCGGTTGGCTCGCCGGGTAGGCCTATACCGGCCTCCCCGACCCGTTCGAACGAGCCGATGAAGTCACAAAGACTCTCTCCCGGCAACGGCGCTTCGAGGAAGCTCAGCGCCTACAGGAGGCGCGCGAGCACTTGCTCCACATACGGCGTTCATACGAGACGCTGGCCGACGCAGTCAATCTGCGTTTCGTCGCTCTCTGGCCCGATGCCGGCAATGGGAGCGGTTCCGGAGTGCGTCTCAATCTCGTCTGGAATGGCAGGCTGCGGGAATCTCTCTTGCTGCAGGCCGGGACCTTGGAGGAGCAGATCCGGATGGCGTTCGATGCCCTTTGGGAGCAGCAGAACGGCCAGCTCGGGAACGGCGCTCCGCACCTCGTGGCCGTGCCACAGAAGGAACTCGACTCGTTGCTGGCGGTGCGACGCTGGTTCTACGACAGCGAACAAACGCCGAAGGTCATGCTTCCCGATTGCAGGGAGAACCCGGTGCGCCGCACAGCTCTAGAGGCCCAGGTAGCTACCGAAGCCTACGGGATCCTATCGAACGGACCGGCTCTGTCCTGACGGAGCCGGATGAGCACGTTCTTTGGAACTAGACCGCTGCCACCTGGGTCTTGGGAAGCTGGATGCCCTTGGCCTTCATCACCGCCGAAAGAAGACTGCGGTCGATCTTCCCCTTGTAGATGGGGATGCCTTCCTTCACACAGAGGTGGATGACGTCTCGGGTGTCGGTACCCATCTCCTGTGCCAGTTCTTCGGGAGTGAAGTGGTTGGCCATGAGATCTCCTTTCCGGTCTCCGGAATCAGCACGAAGTCCGCGAACAAAAAAGCCCAGCAGCGCAAACTGCCAGGCTCCTCGAAACCACTTGGACCACCGACGCAGGAATGCCTTTTGCACCACTCCCACGCCGTGTTTGACGCAACTTCCTCACGTATCTATTGTATCGCCACGCAGAGCTCTGGACAACTCCGGCAGGGACGCAACCGCGGCTCACGGCTCCTCAAGGTCCTCGTGAAGCAGCATGAACTCAACTTCCTCTCCCGCCTTCAAGCCCCTCGGTCCACCAGGAATGAAGGCCAGCCCGTTGGCCCCCACCATGGACTTCAGCAGCCCCGAGCCCTGGGCCCCAGTGGAGGTTACGTGCCACACGCACCCTTCCCGCCAAGCCCGCACCCGCACGACGTAGGTGCGACCGTCGGGGTTGGCAACGTCCTCGGCCATGATGGCCGGGTAGGAGGGCCGCGTGGTCTTGCGGTATCCCATCAGCCGAAGGATGGCCGGGCGGACGAAGAGCTCGAACGACACCATAGCCGACACGGGATTGCCGGGAAGGCCGAACACTAGGGTCCGGCCGCAAATGCCGAAGGCCAGCGGCTTGCCCGG